>CAIYQV010000417.1 GCA_903928365.1 uncultured Flavobacteriia bacterium | reverse complement strand
TGTAGATATGCGCGCACTCAGACCGGATGAGGAAGTAAGCAAGATTCATAGTGTATACGTAGATCAGTGGGATTGGGAAAAAGTGATCGATGCGTCTTCGAGAAATCTTGATTACCTGGAAAGTCAGGTGAAATCGATTTACCGTGCATTGAAAGCGACAGAGCGTTTCCTTTCGGAACATGCTGGTATTGAACCGATCTTACCGGAAGATGTGACCTTTATTCACAGCGAAGAACTTCTGGACCTTTATCCTGAACTGACGCCTAAACAGCGTGAAGACAAAATCGCTTCTTTACATGGTGCTGTGTTTATCGTAGGTATTGGTCACGAACTAGCTGATGGTAAAGAACATGACCTGCGTTCACCGGATTACGATGACTGGTCAACATCTGTGGAGGGTAAACGTGGCCTGAACGGTGATCTCCTGGTATGGAACCCTGTACTTGAGCGTGCCTTTGAATTGTCTTCCATGGGAATCCGTGTCGATAAATCAGCTCTGGAATACCAGCTTTCGAAGACCGGACATGAAAAACGCAAAGAGCTCTACTGGCATCAGTTATTGCTTCAGGATAAACTTCCGCTTACCATCGGAGGAGGAATTGGTCAGTCGCGCCTTGCCATGTTCCTGCTGCGAAAAGAACACATCGCGGAAGTTCAGGAATCAGTTTGGAACAATTAAAAAAGAAAGACATGAGAAATCATAAAGTAGCGATCCAGGGTGGCTTGTCATCCTATCATGATCTGGCAGCAAAGAAATACTTCGGAGAAGAAGTGGATACCATTGAATGCGGCACATTCCGTGAGGTCTGCGAGCGTATTGTTGGGAATGAAGCTGACTTCGGGGTGATTGCCATAGAGAATAAAATTGCGGGAAGTATTTTGTTGAATTACCATCTTATTGAGAATTATGAACTGAAAATTACCGGTGAAATTTACCTGCCGCTGGAGATGCATCTGCTCGGCAAACCGGGAGCTCAATTAAATGAGGTGAAGGAAGTGATTTCACATCCAATGGCCATCGGTCAGTCTCAGGAATTCCTTAGTTCTCTTAGAAACGTAAAAGTGACTGAATACAAGGATACAGCGGCTTCTGCAGAAATGATTGCAGAACGGAACGAGATCGATGTGGCAGTAATAGGTGGGCCTTCTCTGGCTAAATTGCACGGGCTGGATATACTTGCTGAAAATGTATGCGACGAGAAAAATAATTATACGCGTTTCTACATTATTACAAAGCATAGTGATATTGTTGCGAAGCCAGATAAAGCTTCGATTTCTTTCCGTTTACCGGATGAACCGGGTCATCTATATGAAGTATTGGGAGTTTTCAAGAAATATGATTTGAATCTTACCAAAATTCAGAGTGTACCCATTCCAGATGTGAGTAACCGTTACTCTTTCCATATGGATGTGTCCTTTCCGGATGAACAATTGCTAAAGCAGGCTCTTGGGGAATTGATCGATTCAGCCGATCATATGAAGATCCTGGGGATTTATGAAGGAGCGAAAATATAAAAGCTATGTCAACAAAACCTTATATCATTGCTGGTCCGTGCAGTGCGGAAACGGAAGAGCAAACGATCGCAACGGCGAAAAAGCTGCAGCGAAGCGGGCAAATTGATGTCTTCCGTGCTGGGATCTGGAAACCAAGAACAAATCCCGGCGGTTTCGAAGGAATTGGTCTGATCGGACTATCGTGGTTGCTGAATGTGAAGAAAGAAACCGGATTGAAAACCGGGGTAGAGGTAGCTACGGCAGAACATGTGAACAACGCGCTTCAATTCGATACGGATGTACTTTGGATCGGTGCGCGAACAACCGTCAATCCTTTTAGTGTGCAGGAGATCGCCGATGCATTGCGTGGAACGAAAGTGAAGGTCTTGATCAAAAATCCAGTGAATCCGGATCTCAAATTATGGATGGGGGCCTATGAACGTTTGCAGAAAGTAGGAATAGAAGATATCGGTTTGATTCATCGCGGCTTTACTTCACCTGTTCCAACTGGTTTCCGAAATGCCCCTATGTGGCAGATTCCAATAGAGGTTCGCCGTTTGTTGCCTGATGTGCCCATGCTGATCGATCCGTCACATATTTGTGGCGCTCGTGAGCGACTGCAGGAGGTGACGCAACACGCCTTGAATCTTGGGTATGAAGGGGCGATGATCGAGACGCACATTGATCCTGAGAATGCCTGGACGGATAAAGATCAGCAGATCACACCAGAGGTTCTTTCGAATCTGATAAGTGAGTTGGTTCCAAGATCGTCCGATGGTGAATTGAGCTATCAACAAGTACTCGGTACTTTTCGAGATCAGATCAACCTCATGGATAATGAACTTTTGCAGCTTTTGAAAAACCGCATGGCCATTGCCATGAAGATCGGTGAATTGAAAAAGCAGAATCAGGTGACGGTTTATCAGACCGGCCGATGGAATGAGATCCTTCAGAAGAGTATTTCACAAGGACAGCAGCTGGGACTGGGTGAGGAGTTTATACGTGGAATGATGGAGCTGATTCACCTGGAAAGTATTCGCAAGCAGGAAGAAGTGATCGATAAAGTTCAATAAAACGGAAATAGGAATTGTCATTCGGAATAAAATGAAAAACTTTAACCCATGAACCAACGAATTCAGCCGGCAAAACAGTATTCAGGAGAGCTTGTGATTCCTGCCTCGAAGAGCCACGCGCAAAGAGTTCTTGCTTGTGCACTTTTGTCGCGTGAGCAGACTTTGATTCAAGGCCTGGGGAATTCCGATGATGAGCTGGCTGCGCTTGGTTTGTTGGAGCAAAGCGTATTGAAGCCAATCCGGAAAGCTGAAAGTGTGCTGATACCTTCGGGTCAGAAACTCCGTTTTTCGACGAATGAATTATCCTTTGGTGAATCAGGTTTGTCTTCCAGGATGTTCACACCAATTCTTGCCAATGGTGATCAGGAATTGATCCTGAATGGGAAAGGTAGTCTTGCTTCTCGTCCTATGCGCTTGTTTGATGAGGTGTTTCCAGAACTTGGAGTTCAATTTTCCAGTGACAATGGGACTTTACCCTTTAGGCTCAAAGGTCCAATGGTTCCGAAAACAATTGAATTGGATGGGAGTTTGAGTTCTCAATTTATTACCGGATTCATCTATGCATTTGCCGGAAATGAACATACCGGAAATGAAAGAATCAGAATCCTGAATCCTGCAAGTGTGCCATACATTGAGTTGAGCTTGGACGTGTTGCGTGAATTCGGAGTCGATCTTGAACTGGAGAACAATGAAGTTCAATTCAAGGGACCATACCATTTCAATGCAACTGAAATTCGAATTGAAGGTGATTGGAGTAGTGCTTCTTTTCTTTTGGTGGGAGCTGCTCTTTTTGGGTCAATAAAGGTGAATGGACTCCGTAGAGAGAGCAAACAGGCAGATATCCGATTATTACAAGCGCTCACTGATTTTGGTGCAGAGCTTCATTGGGAAGGAGATGCACTTGTTGTTTCGAAGAATGAATGTATGCCATTTGAGTTTGATGCAACACATTGTCCGGATCTATTTCCGCCACTTGCCGTATTGGCCTCTTATGCAAACGGCGTTTCCAGACTGCATGGTGTTCATCGTCTTTTCAGTAAAGAGAGCAACCGCGCGGTAACAATCGTCGAGGAATTGACCAAGTTGGGTGCGAAGATCGAAGTAGTGGAGGATACCATGATTGTTCAACCTCGTGGAGAACAATTGGCAGTTCAAGTTTCATCGCGACACGATCACCGCATCGCAATGGCAAGTGCTATTTTTGCATTGGGATTATCAGAACAAACAACCATTGGAGATGCAGAGGCGGTCAGTAAGTCGTTCCCTGAATTTTATACGTATCTTGAAGAATTAACGGTTAAGCAATGAATCTATTCGGACATCAATTAAGGATTTCAGTTTTTGGAGAATCACATGGGGAAGTGATGGGCGTGACACTGGATGGTGTGTTACCCGGAATTGCCTTAAAAGTCGAGGATTTTGAATCAGATATTCTGAGAAGAAAACCGGGAGCAAAAGGTACAACACCAAGGATAGAGGAGGATAAGCCCATTCTGGCAACAGGTGTTTTCAATGGTTTTACAACGGGAGCTCCATTGACCATCTTGTTTGAGAATAAGAATACGCGCTCCTCAGATTACGACAAAACCAAGGATATCTATCGTCCGGGGCACGCAGATTTTGTGGCTCAAAAGAAATTCAATGGATTTCAGGATTACCGTGGAAGTGGCCATTTTTCAGGAAGATTAACCTTGTTGCTTGTAGCGGCGGGAGTAGTGGCTAAAAAGATCATCGAAGGAATCACTCTCGAAGCGAAGATTCTCTCCATCGGTGGTGAATCTGATATGGAAGCAGGTTTACAAAAAGCGATAGACAATAAAGATAGTGTAGGAGGGATTATAGAATGCAGAGCTACAGGCGTGCCAATTGGTTTGGGTGAACCATTATTCGATTCCCTTGAATCCGCTTTAGCGCATGCGATGTTCAGTATTCCAGCAATCAAGGGAGTCGAGTTTGGAAGTGGATTTAAAGCAGCGGAAATGTTTGGATCAGAGCACAACGACCGACATCTGGATGCTGAGGGGGCAACAGCCAGTAATCACGCGGGAGGTATTGTTGGAGGAATCAGTAATGGAAATGAATTGGTATTTCGTGTAGCTGTTAAACCAACTTCTTCCGTTGGTAAAGAGCAGGAAACATGGAATTTTGGAACCAATGAAATGGATACGTTACAAGTGAAAGGCAGACACGATTTGTGTATTGCTTTGCGCGTTCCTGTGATCGTTGAAGCGATGACAGCGCTGGTTCTTGCAGATATGAGATTAAGAATGAATAAGTAGATCGAACAATGATAGGAAATAGATTGATCCAGTTATTGAATGAGTTGAATGCCAAACAGCTTGGTTCTTTGACCGTTCGTTGCACAGCCAGTAATGATAAGGCAATGAATTTCTTTGCAAAATTCTTAAGAGAGAAAGTGTTTACTCAGGAGTCTTTAATGAAGTTCATGAATGAACAGATCAGGAAACACTGGCCTCTTTCTTCGGACAAGGAGCAAGCATTAAAACTGCGTCGTTTTTCATCTATGTTCGCTGATGAAGTGGAAACCGTGATTTTGGAGTATTTCCTTCGTCAGGATCAGGGAACGCGCATGTTGCTGATGGCGCAAGCCTTGGAAAACAAGGGAAATGTTGACCTGATCGATCAATATTATGACAAGAGTCTGAAGTATGCCTCTGAGAAGGAAGATCACCTGGATCAGTTAGTAGCCTTGAAGGGTAAATTCCGTTTGAAATATGCTTCGAACAACGAGCGTGAGTTAGCCGATGCCTTGAGTTTGAATGACGAATTTGTGCATGTCTTGAAGTTCATGTATGAAGACCGACTGATCGAATACTATCATAACAAAACGAATCTCTACATTGAGAAATCGGCATTGATTGATACCGAGAAGCAGGTGCTGGAGGTGGAAATCAGTACGTATCTGAAAGCTCAAACCTCCCCGTTAAATTGCGCGTCCCTCTGTTTTTCTCTGGCTAAATTGAATTACAATGAGGAGCAAAAAATGCATTCTTACCTCGATGCAGGTAAGCGCTACCTATCTGCGGTACAAGAAAAGAACACGGAATATTGGGCATTTTACAGAAAGGTGCGATTCCTGGAGTTAAGACTGGAATTTTTTAATGGAGCAGATAATGAGAAGATCATTTCTCTTGCTGATGAGATCATCGGGCAAGAACCTTCTTTTACCGTATTGAACAATCATACCTTGTTCTACAAAATTCTTTGTGCCGTCTTGAACGATCAGATCGAGGAAGCGGAGGTGCTTCTTTCGGAGAATCATGTTTTCTTCAGGGGGAATACACGTATTCTTGAACATTTCCTACTTGCCTTGTTGCATGCAAAAAAAGGAGAGACCAAAAGTGCCGTGAAGCTCTTGAATGAGTTGATGTATACATCCAACTATTTCCTTGCAATCTTCTCACGCTTGCTCTTTATCAAATTAAAAAGTTCTAAAGGTAATCTGGGAGTCATCAAATCAATTGTTGATTCGACAACTCGACTACTGACGATCCAGAAGGAAAGTCCTCTTGGACATGAGGCACACTTGTATACACTGTTCAGACTGAAGGAGCAGGTTTCGCAACGAAAGGTTCGGAAGGTTTATCCTGAAAGCAATCTTACCGCTTTGCATCGTTACTTATTGGAAGGGGTGCAATGATCAAACTTTGACAGAGGTTTTGAATTTGACGCAGCTCATAACAAACTGACTGTTGATATTGGCAATCATGTCCAATCTGGATAGTTTGTTTATCACGAACTCCTGGTATTCGCTCATGTCACGTGACACGATCTTTAATAAGTAATCGTATTTCCCGGAGATTCGGTAACATTCGAGTACTTCATCCATTTCTTTCATGGCTTGCTCAAATTCCTTTAGCAGATCAATCTGATGACGCGTGACATTGACGATGCAGTAATTGATAAGTGATTTGTTGATCTTTTCGATATCAACAATCGCCACATATCGTTTGATCAACCCATTTCTTTCGAGTTTTTTAATGCGTTCGTGGACAGGTGCAATGGTGAGATTGAGTTTAAGAGCGAGTTCCTTTATCGGTTGATTGCAATCCTCCTGGAGGAGATTGATAAGCTGAATATCTGTTTGATCGAGTTTCATTGTAAAAGAATTTTTTTTTAATAATGACTTAATATCAAAGAAATACTAGTATTAATTATTTTAAAATTAGTATAAAACAATAAAATATATTGAATATTATTCAATAAACAATAAATAAAATTTCAATGAATAATTTTAACAAAAAAATATAGTGTTAAAAATGTCAAGACAAATACAGAAACTTTTGGTTGCTAATCGTGGTGAAATTGCAATTAGGGTATTTCGTGCAGCTTCAGAATTGGGAGTGAGAACCATAGGAGTTTATACCTATGAAGACCGGTATTCATTGCATCGTTATAAGGCAGATGAAAGTTTTCAGATCGGTGAAGATCATGAGTCTCTGAAGCCTTATCTTGACATTGATGAAATCATAAGCGTGGCCAAATTGGCTAATGCGGATGCCATACACCCGGGCTATGGTTTTTTGTCTGAAAATGTGGAGTTGGTTAAACGTTGCGAGGAAGAAGGGATCATATTTGTAGGTCCGGATGCTTCTGCAATGATTCAGCTTGGAGACAAAGTGCGTGCAAAGAATCTGGCACGCAGCATTGGAGTCCCTCTGATTCCAAATAATCTTCTTGATCTTACGAATTTAGATCTTGCTGTAACAGAAGCTGAACAGATTGGATACCCGGTGATGTTGAAGGCTGCAGCCGGTGGAGGAGGAAGAGGAATGCGCGTTATTCGCTCCTCTGAAGAGATGCAAGCCCTTTTTTATGATGCTCAAAACGAAGCACGAAAGGCATTCGGTGACCCAACCATGTTTCTGGAAAAGTTTATTGAGAGTCCTAAACATATTGAAGTTCAGTTGTTAGGAGATAAACACGGAAACCTCGTTCACTTATTTGAAAGAGATTGCAGTGTTCAGCGTCGTTTTCAAAAAGTGGTGGAAGTAGCGCCATCGATCCTCAAACAAGAAACCAGACAGAAATTATACGATTACGCGCTGGCCATTGGTAAAGCGGTGAATTACAGCAATGCAGGCACAGTCGAATTTCTTGTTGACGCAGAGGAAAACATCTATTTCATTGAGGTTAATCCAAGAATTCAGGTAGAACATACTATTACAGAAGAGATTACTGGTGTGGATCTCGTTCGTTCTCAAATTATCATCGCAGCCGGACATCCCTTGTCTCATAGTCAGATCTATATTCAAGACCAGGATTCAATTCGGCTCAATGGATGGGCTATTCAGTGTCGCATTACTACGGAAGATCCTGAGAAAGATTTTAAACCGGATTACGGCAAGATCGTCGCCTATCGCAATGCCAGTGGTTTTGGAATTCGTCTCGACGAAGGAAGCAGTTATTCCGGGATGACGGTTTCACCTTATTTTGACTCGATGATCGTAAAAGTATCAGGGAGTGGGAGAACATTGAAAGGAGCCGCGAATCGTTTGAGTCGTGCCTTGCGAGAATTCAGGATCCGAGGTGTCAAAACGAATATTCCTTTTTTGGTAAATGTATTGAGTCATCCTGAATTTCAGGAGGGCAGAGCTACCGTAGGTTTCATTCAGAACAATCCGGAGCTGGTTAAAAGTAACTATGAAGACGGAAAAGACCGTGGAACAAAATTGCTGAAATACCTCGCAGAACTCAAAGTGAACGGTCATCCGGATATCAAACATTACGATCCTGAGAAACAATTCAGAAAAGCAATTATTCCAAAAGTTGATAAAGACCTTCCGTATCCTAAGGGATCTAAGGACAGATTGACTTTACTCGGTCGTGAAGGATTCATAGAAGAAATCAAGAAAGAAAAATCACTTCTCTTCACTGACACCACGTTGCGAGATGCACATCAGTCTCTTTTTGCAACACGTTTGCGTAATTACGATATGTTGAAAGTAGCAGAAGGAATGGCGCGAAACCTCCCTCAGTTGTTTTCCCTGGAGGTTTGGGGAGGTGCGACCTTTGATGTGACGATGCGCTTTTTACATGAGGATCCTTGGGAAAGATTACGATTACTCAGAGCGGCAGTGCCTAACATTCTTCTTCAAATGCTTTTTCGAGGTACGAACGGAGTAGGATACGCCGCTTACCCTGATAACGTGATCGAACGGTTCATTGAAAAGAGCGCGGAGAATGGCATTGATGTATTCCGCATTTTTGACTCCTTGAACTGGTTTGAAGGGATGGAACATAGTATCAAAACGGTGGTGAGGAACACGAACTCACTGGCAGAAGCATCGGTGTGTTACACAGGTGACTTTCTCGATCCTAAAAAGCCGAAATATAACCTTCAATACTACGTTGATCTTGCCAGAAGACTGGAAGATGCTGGCGCGCACATTCTCGCTATCAAAGACATGGCCGGTTTACTTAAGCCTTATGCTGCTGAGATTCTTGTGGCTAAATTGAAGGAGTATCTATCTATACCCATTCATTTGCATACACACGACACCTCTTCCATACAGGCCGCCACGTATTTAAAATCCGCGGAGGCTGGTGTTGATATGGTGGATGTGGCACTTGCTTCGATGAGTGGTCTAACCTCACAGCCAAACTTTAATTCACTGGTTGCGGTATTAAATGACTCAGACAGAAAGAGTAGTATCGATTTGAAAAAATTGAACGAATATTCCAATTATTTCGAAGTAGTTCGTGAATACTATTATCCATTTGAAAGTGAGCTGAAAGCTGGAACAGCTGAAGTGTATGAGCATGAAATTCCAGGTGGTCAGTATTCCAATCTATTACCTCAGGCGAGAGGATTGGGCTTGGAGGATCAGTTCGAAACGATTAAAGATAATTACCGTGTTGTCAATGAACTTTTTGGAGACATTGTTAAAGTGACGCCTTCTTCCAAAGTGGTAGGAGATATGGCAATGTTCATGACATCCAATCAGTTGACTACTGCTGATGTGCTCGAGAGAGGGGAGGGTTTGGCGTTTCCTGATTCTGTTAAGCAATTATTCAGAGGGGATCTTGGTCAGCCTCAGGGAGGTTTTCCATTGGATCTTCAGCAATTGATCTTGAAGGGAGAGAAACCCTACACAGAAAAGCCTAATGCGCATTTGAAACCGATCGAATTCGAGATTGAACTTCAAGCATTCAGGAATAAGTTTGATGTGAGTCTGACTGAGGAAGACTTTCTATCTTATATCATGTATCCTAAGGTTTTTGAAGAGTTCTATCATTTTAACGCTCATTTTGGCAGCGTTGACAGATTACCTACACCTCGTTTTTACTACCCAATGAAACCGAATGAGGAGATCATGGTGGAGTTAGAGTCAGGCAAGAACCTTTTGATCCAATTCAGATATATGGGTGAGGCTGACGAAGAAGGTTTCCGAGACGTGTTTTTTCAAATCAACGGTCAAACAAGAAATATCAGAATCAAAGACCAATCGATCAAGGTAGTCACAGTCAAATATCCGAAAGTATCCGGTAAAGAGGATGTTGGAGCTCCATTACAAGGAAAACTCGTGGAGATCAAGGTGAAGGAAGG
>CAIYQV010000416.1 GCA_903928365.1 uncultured Flavobacteriia bacterium | reverse complement strand
AAAGTACAGATCTCGTCTGTTCAAAAATTTTGGGATTACCTGCAAGAAGTATTGGAAAGAATCCCGAATAGGGGATAATGTTATTGTTAAATAGTTTTGGAGTCTAACGAAGAGCTCATCAAATTAGCAAATATGCGCATGCCCTATGGTAAATACAAGGGCCAATTTCTCGTGCACATTCCTGAACCATACTATGTCTGGTTACGTCAGAAAGGATTTCCTGCCGGTAAGTTAGGGGTACAGTTGCAACAAATGTATGAGATCAAAGTGAATGGTCTGGAAGGGTTGATCTATCCTCTGATCAAAAAATAAGTTACTATTGTTATTTTTCATGGGGAAATTCAATCTCCTGATTTACAATAGTCTAAATTCTTTTTAGAAAAGTTTTCAATGAATTTTTTGATCACATTTATATTGTTTTTTGTAAACGTTCTGTAACCTTCAAGTGATGTCGCCGTAAACACATCCACAACAAAACAGAAATGATACTTAAAGCAAATACGATGATAAACAACACTGTAAAAGCGGCCCAGTACAAATTGTCTCAGCATAGAGTGCAAGGTACAAAGAGTAAACTCAACATTTTTGAAGTAGCTCATCTGATGGATGCGGTTCGTCAGTCAGAACAAATTCAAAACAAAAAGAATGTTTCAATTTTTCATTCAGTTAGTTTAAACTAATCGATTGGTTTGCAATAAATAGGAGGGAGCAATAGCTCCCTTTTTTTATTTCCGTAAATGAAGAATGTTTATATTTGTAAACTTTAATGTAAATTCACGGCACGCTAAAAAGTTTACAAATGACAATTCAAGAGCGGCTTCATATTGTGCTCAAAATGCATAACCTATCTGCCTCAGCTTTTGCGGATAAGATTGGTGTGCAGCGTTCGAATATGAGTCATGTCCTCTCTGGACGAAATAAACCAAGTCTTGATTTCCTGGAAAAAACCTTATACCACTTTCCAAAGGTGAATGCGAAATGGCTGGTTTGTGGACAAGTGGATACAGAGGAGAACAATCAACAAGAAAGCACGCAACCTAATAAGCAGTCCAATACACAAACCAGCGATGAACGAAAGCTCGTGAAGTTGGTTGAGATCTATTCGGATGGTTCGTTTCGGGAATTGTTTCCTAAGAATGAATAGCTCCTGAACCTATAAGTTCATTTTCTATATACCATGCGGCAAACTGACCTGGAGTAATTCCTCGTTGTTTTACTTTAAATAAGATATATAAACCATCTGATTTCAAGGTTAATATGCCTTTTTGAAGTGCTTGTCGATACCGAACTCTTACGTCGCATTCTAATGTTTCGTTGACTTGCAACATGTGCTTTGGATGTACCCAATGAATGTCTTCAGGTAAAATACGTAAGGCCCATCGATTGAGTCCGGGATGCAAATCATTTAATCCAGAATAAACAACATTTTCATTCGTGTCCACGCCAAGCACAAAGGAAGCTTCGGGTCTACCGCCAATATGCAGTCCTTTTCGCTGTCCGATGGTGTAATAGTGTGCTCCTTGATGTTCGGTCACTTTCTGTCCATCCGCAACCTGAAACTCAAATGGTTTGGTGAGTGCCTCTACGTTTTCCAGATTTGGAGCGATTTCGTGGTATGCTAAAAGCTGAGGTATGTTCGCTGGAATCTCTATGACATCTCCTTTCTTCGGTGCTAATTGTTGTTGCAGGAATTGTGGAAGACTGATCTTGCCTACGAAACAGAGTCCTTGTGAATCTTTCTTTTCAGCAGTTAATAAACCTTGTTCGCGGGCAATTTCTCTCACCTCCGATTTCAGTAATCCACCAATAGGGAAGAGTGCTTTGCTCAACTGTTCCTGACTGAGTTGACACAAAAAATAGGATTGATCCTTGGAAGGGTCTTTTCCGGCAGCAAGTCCGACAGAACCGTCTTCATGATCTATTCGCTGACAATAGTGTCCCGTAGCTACATAGTCGGCGCCTAATTCCATGGCTGCCTTAAGGAAAACGTCGAACTTTATCTCTCGGTTGCACAATACATCAGGGTTGGGAGTACGTCCAGCCTCGTATTCCCTGAACATGTAGTCTACAATGCGTTCTTTGTATTCCGCGCTCAGATCGATCACTTGAAAAGGGATGTTCAGATGTTGTGCGACGAGTAGTGCGTCATTGGAATCGTCAATCCACGGACATTCGTCGGAAAGCGTTACGCTTTCATCATGCCAGTTACGCATGAACATTCCAATGACCTCGTATCCCTGTTCTTTCAAGAGATAAGCTGCCACACTGGAATCTACTCCACCGGATAAACCAACAACAACACGTTTCATTAGAATGCAAAGTTAGGAAAACGACGGGGATTTAAAATCTACAATTGCAGAAACAAAAATTACATATGTAAACTTTACAAATGTAAATAGGGATGAGCAAAGGTTGGGGCGATTTTTGTTATCTTTCGATCGTGAAAATGCTGATTGTATTTCTGGTTTTTTTTCTGAGTTTTTCTACAAGCGCGCAAGTATGCGATAAAGTCTTGTTTACAGGTAAAGTGATCGATACAATTCGGCCACAGTCATTTTACAATCTCATGCTTATAAACAAACGTACAGGACAAGGAGTATTTGGTCAACCGAATGGTTCTTTCTCCATTTATGTGGCTTCGGGAGATACTGTGATCATTTCAGTGAGGGAGTATGTCCCACAATCAGTTGTGGTCCTTCCTGATACAAATTGTCAATATAAAAAACGTTTCATCATCGAGCCGAAACCACGTGAGATTAAAGAGATCAAAGTGAAACCACTGAAATCACTGGAAGAAATCCGTGAAGAACGCGAAGCATTAGCTTTAAGAGAAACACGTATGGTGACAGGTCTGGAAGTTATGCAAAGTCCGATAACGGCACTTTATCAGGCGTTTTCACGTAAGGAACAGCATAAACGCTGGATCGCGGAACAGCAATACAAAGATGACCAGCGTAAAATTGTCAAAGAGCTCTTGCGATTATATGTTTCTTATGATATAATTACCCTGAATGAGGATGAATTTGATGATTTCATTTTCTTCCTCAACGTATCGGACGACTTCCTGAAAACGGCAACAGAGATGGAGTTGATCACGTTTATCAAAGATAAATTTGAACATTTCCGTGAGTTGCCTAAGAAATAGCATTCTTCTTATTGATTTCTGTTTTCCAAGCATTCGTTGAATTGCAATACTCTTGCAGAAAAAAATATGTGTTTTTCTGCCACCGCAAGTTTT
>CAIYQV010000415.1 GCA_903928365.1 uncultured Flavobacteriia bacterium | reverse complement strand
TTCTCCATATCCAACAATATAATTGACATGGGTGAGTGTGTCGCGCGATTTCGGGTCGGGACAATCATTGTGGAAATACAAGGTCACCGGAAGTCGTTTGCTCAACTCGATCAGACTCTCTCTTTTTGGGGGAGGAGTGCTATCCGTTGCCAAGGGTGGTGGTGGTGGAATAGGGTATGCGGAAAAGATATCACTGCAACAGGTAATATTCTTACTGTAATTCACTCCGATGCGGTTACTGCTGAAATAAGCTGTGTCGCCGTATTGAAAATAATACAGATCGTTAGCGGGGCTATTATATGGTTGACCCGCATTTTGAGGACTTGAAAATTGCCCGTCATAGTTCGATCGAAAAATATCGTATCCACCGAAACCATCGTGCCAGGAAGAGGAGAAATAGAGTTTTTTTGCAACGGTGTCGTACCATGGAGCAAGTTCATTGTCCAGTGAGTTTAGGTTTTTCAGGTTGACAGGTTTGCTGAATTGACTGCCATTTTTGATCACCGAATACCAGAGGTCCATACCTCCCTGACCTTCCTTTCTGTCAGAGGCAAAGAATAGCACTTCCTCACCGTTGAGCTCTGAGATATATGGCATCGTTGTATTACATCCCGGGGCATTGATGATCGTGCCCAACGAGTCGATCCTCGATAATCGTCCTCCGGCATAGGAAGCTACCATGATCTTACATCGGTAGTTGTATCCTTCGTCGTTACACAAACTAAAATAAAAACGCGAACCATCTTTCGAGTAGGATCCATTTCCAGTATTCATTTCCTTAAAGATGAATTCCTTTAGCAAAGTAGGGTCCTGAAAGGTGTTGTCGGATTTTTTGGAATGGTATAAGCGCGTTTTATAGCTGGTCGCATAAACTTCTTCTCTACTACTCACTGAATCTCCTTTGAGTGAGCTGAAATACAATTCATTGTCTCTGAAGGTATGCCCAAACTCAGAATCTTTTGAATTGACTTTTTCCGGTAAATGCGAGAAAATCACTTTTGCTGAATCTGAAAGTGCGGATTTGGCCCAGAGACATGATTCCAGCTCTCGTTTGGATTTCAAGTAGATGTATGCTTTTTTATCTTTAGCAAACTTGGTTTTGATCTTTTTAAAGGTTTCAATAGCTGCGGCGTATTTTGCATTTTGTTTTTGCATCATACCCAGATAGAGTAAAGCCATGGGATAAACGGTGCCTTCTTCTCTTTCAAAAACCTTCGCATAATAGTACTCAGCCTTTCGGTAATCCTTGTAAGCGCGCAACGTTTCCGCGTAATTCCATAGGGTAGAGATGGAATTGGAATCAATCGCCATGGCTTTCTGATACAGTTCGGAAGCATAGTAATAATCCCCGGCCTTGTATTTTTCCTCCGCATATTTCAAATAGGCACCCAGATTGGATTGTGCACCCAATTTGCCACAAAATAGCAGAATAGCAACTATGATCAGATATAGTCTGGACATACGCGGTGCAATGATTTACTTGGTTTGAAGTGATTCAGAATATAGCGAACGGCAAACTCAATTCCCCCACGTGCATTGCTCGCGGGCACCAATTTGGAGAAATTGATATCGTAACTGATTCCGGCAAACCACGCCTGATAATCCATACCAACAGTCAGACACGCTGCATCCCTGTTACGTAGCCATAATCCACTGTAAACGGCACGGTAGGTACCTAATCGATCGATCAGTGTGTATTTCACAGAGGAGCCAAGTATGATTTCACGGTATTTTCCCTGCACTGAAAAATTCAACGCAGGAACCAGGTCCCAGTCAACATCCAGTTTGTAAAGCGCTTTAACGAATAAGTTCATCCGGATATCCCGTGGGATCTTGTCCCCATAAAATCCCTGGTCTGGTCGGTTGAGATTGTATAATCCCAGTCCGGCGCTCAATTTTTCTCGTTTATTACGATAGTATTCATA
>CAIYQV010000414.1 GCA_903928365.1 uncultured Flavobacteriia bacterium | reverse complement strand
GTGTAGAAAGTCCCCAGCAGTTATTTTCAACTGCAAAGATCACAGGCAGATCCCACACAGAAGCAACGTTTAATGACTCGTGAAAATCACCCTCAGATGCACCCCCATCTCCCGTAAAAACAATCGTAGATCGTTCCAATCCTTTCAATTTGTTTGCCAGGGCGATACCGTCTGCAATACCTAATTGTGGTCCAAGATGCGAGATCATTCCCACCAACTTATATTCTTGAGTTCCGAAATGAAAAGACCGATCACGTCCCTTCGTAAATCCGGACATTTTACCCTGAAACTGAGAAAAAAGCCTGTTCAGCGGAATATTCCTTGTCGTGAACACCCCTAAATTCCTGTGCATCGGTAGAATGTATTCTTCAGAATCCATGGCGTATGCGCAACCCACAGAAATACCTTCCTGACCCCATCCTGAGAACCACTTGGATATTTTTCCCTGACGAAGTAGAATGAGCATTTTCTCCTCGATCATTCTAGGTTTGAGTAAGGTTTTATAAATGGTTAAAAGTTCCTCATTCTCAAATCCGTTTTTATCAAAATCGATGTGTCTTTTTTCCAGAACCTCCATGGGTTAAAATTTAAGTTAGCGACTGCAAAACTAATGGAAATAATGCGGATTAAAGAACGAAAACCAGGATTTATACCAACAAAAAAAGGCCGGCAAAACCGACCTTTTCTATAATTTGAAATTCTATTAAACCAATCCCTGATCGATCATAGAATCTGCTACTTTAACGAAACCTGCGATGTTTGCACCTTTCACATAATCGATCGTGCCATCTTCTAGTTTTCCATATTTCACACATGCCTCATGAATTGAAACCATGATTCCGTGCAAACGCTGATCAACCTCTTCGGAAGACCAGGAAAGACGAAGTGAGTTTTGTGACATTTCCAAACCTGAAGTGGCTACCCCTCCTGCATTGGATGCCTTACCTGGTGAGAAAAGCACTTTCGCTGCTTGGAATGCTGTGATCGCCTCAGGTGTAGACGGCATATTTGCTCCTTCAGCAACACATTTCACACCATTTGCGATCAATGCTTTTGCCTCTTCGCCGTTTAATTCGTTCTGAGTTGCGCATGGAAGAGCGATATCTCCTTTCACTTCCCAAGGACGTTTCCCTGAAACAAATTTAGCAGACGGATATTGCTTCACGTATTCAGAAATACGACCACGACGTACATTCTTTAGATCCATTACCCATGCAAGTTTAACTGCATCGATACCAGCCTCATCATAGATATATCCTTCTGAGTCAGAAAGCGTAACCACTTTACCACCCAATTGCGTTGCTTTTTCACACGCATACTGAGCAACGTTTCCTGAACCTGATACTATTACGGTTTTTCCCTGGAAAGAATCTCCCTTTGTAGCGAGCATTTCTTTTGCAAAATATACAGTACCATAACCTGTAGCCTCAGGACGAATCAATGATCCACCCCAGTTACGAGCTTTTCCTGTTAAAACTCCCGTAAACTCGTTACGAATACGCTTATATTGACCGAACATGTAACCGATCTCGCGACCACCCACACCGATATCTCCAGCAGGCACATCCGTATCAGCACCGATATGACGAGAAAGTTCAGTCATAAACGATTGACAGAATTTCATTACTTCATTATCTGACTTTCCTTTTGGATCAAAATCAGAACCTCCTTTACCACCACCCATTGGAAGTGTTGTCAAAGAGTTTTTGAAGATTTGCTCGAAACCTAAGAACTTCAGGATAGACAAGTTTACAGAAGGGTGAAAACGAAGACCACCTTTGTATGGACCGATTGCAGAGTTAAATTCAACACGGTAACCACGGTTAACCTGAATATTACCATTGTCATCCAACCATGGAACACGGAAAATGATCGTTCTTTCCGGCTCAACGATTCTATCTAGAATACTGTGTTGTTTGTATTTCGGATGTTCTTCCATAAAAGGAATGACCGCCTCAGCCACTTCATGAACCGCCTGTAAGAATTCAGGCTCATGACCGTTCTTTGATTTTACACGATCCATGAATGCATCGATCTCTGCTTGGTACTTCGTAGACATATTAATTCATTTTAAATATCGGCGCAAATGTAACTAATTTTCAAAGTGACGAAGTAAAAAAATATGAACAAGTGAGTCATGAAATGTATACCATTCAAACCGTTTCTCCTTTTTATATTGACGTAAATCATAAAAATTAGAACCAAAAGACAACTTGAACGTATCTTTGCACGTCATAAACCTGAATTGTAACTGCTTTCAATAAAAATGAACCTTAAGAATTATATTCTTTCACTGCTTTTAGCCTACGTTACGCTCAACTTCTCTGCACAGAACTTGTGTCTCGGAGATTCAGCAACGGTATGTGTAGGTGATTTTGTAACGATAGAAAACTGCTCCGGTGCAGGTGGTGGCGGAACCACAGGGGGTGGTATCAATTTGGACGCAGCTCAAAGCGTCTCCCTTTCTGATGACATGTGGTCTGGTGTGGTACCTATTGGTTTTAATTTCAGTTTTTACAATTCGAATCATACACAATGTGTGATCGGTTCAAATGGGTTGATCTCCTTTGATCTTTCTCGTGCAAATGGTTATTGCGCATGGTCCTTTTCCGGAGTTACTCCTCTCCCAAACAATACACTGATAGATGCTCAGAATGCTGCCATGGTTTGTTATCAGGACATGAATCCAGGACTTGGAGGTCAGATTCTATATCAAACGGTTGGTACAGCACCGAATCGCATATTTATAGTTCTTTACAAAGAAATTCCCACCTTTTCTTGTGGTGAATGTTCCTATATGTCCATCATGTTGTTTGAAGGAAGTAATAATGTAGAATTTCATATCGGAAACAAACCACCTTGTACAACATGGAATAGTGGACTTGCCATTCAGGGAACAGAAAATCCAGGCGGTACCGTAGCACATGTCACGCCAGGAAGAAACATTACGCAATGGTCCGCAAATCAAGAGTGTAAAAGATATACTCCCACTTCCCCGTCCAACACCTCTTCTTACACTATTTCAGACGGCACATACACTCTTGTTACCTCTACAGGAACATCCATCATGTGGGGAAACACATTGGGTCAAACATTTCCTTACAATAATGGTATTTTAGTCACTCCCCCTATCCCCCCTGGGACGACAGGTTTTTTTCTAACCGGAACAGCTTGTAATGTGGGGATTGGTTCGATTTCAGATACTTCATGGATCACAGGCTTATCAAATTCTGTTGCTGCAACGGGCACTCCTGACATATGTAGTTCAGGTGTGGGAACTGCTTCAGCCATAGCAACAAGTGGCATACCACCATTCTCTTACGCATGGAGTAATGGAGATTTTGGAAGTGCCATTAACGGTCTAACCCAAGGTGTATATGTCGTACAAATGACGGATGCAATGAACTGTTCATCATCTGCCTCTGTAATAATT
>CAIYQV010000413.1 GCA_903928365.1 uncultured Flavobacteriia bacterium | reverse complement strand
TTTCCTGGTTGAATATGCTGATGTCGTCGGATATGGTCGTTGTATATTCCAATCTCTTTTTCGACGCTTTTACTAACTGGAACAAGTCGTTCCTTATTTCCTTTTCCGATCACCCGAATAAAACCTTCTTCGAAGAACAGGTCAGAAAACCGAAGGTTTACCAGTTCTGAAACCCGTAATCCACAACTATATAGTGTTTCAAGGATGGCCCTGTTCCGGTGGCCTTCATTCTTACTCATGTCAACAGCCGAAATCAACTGGTCTATTTCTTCAATGGAAAGTACCTCAGGAAGTTTGCGTCCAATTTTGGGCATCTCCAGCAACTCACTGGGGTCATCCTGCACAAGGTCTTCGATCAGTAGAAAGAGGAAGAACTGCTTTACGCCACTGATGATCCTTGCCTGTGTGCGTGCGCTCAAACCCAGGTCATACAAAGTGGCCACAAATTCCTTCAGTTGGTCGTAAGTGATAGCGATGGCATCAGTTTGATTTGCTTCACTGAAATCACGCAACTTCTGCACATCATTCTGGTAGGCCAGAATAGAGTTTTCTGAGAGTCCCTTTTCGATTTTTAGAAACGAAACAAAATCCTTAATATAGCGGTCCCAAGCAGGCATAACGTATGAAAATTCTCATTGTAAACGGACCTAACCTGAATTTGTTAGGTACCAGAGACCCACAAATATATGGCAATCAGAGCTTCGAAGACTATTTAGGTCAGCTAAAAGCAGCATCACAAGCAGAGATCTCTTATTTTCAATCGAATGTAGAAGGTGAGTTGATCAATACCTTACAAGCCAGTAATCATGATGGTATTGTCCTAAATGCAGGTGGTTATACCCACACATCGGTTGCCTTGCGCGATTGCATTGATGCCATTAAAGTGCCGGTGGTTGAAGTGCATATTTCGAATATTTCAGCCCGAGAGCCTTTCAGACATGAGTCCTTGCTTTCCCCTGTATGTGTGGGATGTATTTTTGGATTTGGTTTGGAGAGCTATGCGCTTGCACTCAATTATTTTGAAAAAAGACGCTGATTCAAGTCGCTGAAACGACTCACACCTTTAAAATAGCGCGCCCACAAAATGCTACCTCGGTAAAGTCCGGAAGCATTGAAGGAAGTGGAATTTTTTTGAACTTGTTTTCGTTGTTTGAGCAATGCGCCAAGATGAAGATAGAAATGATAATGTGCTTTGAGAACACTGCCTAATTGTTTCCATTCCCCCCTGAGCATGAATCGAACTCCTGCAATTCCGTCCAGGAACATGCGGTAAAACAATTTTGGTAAAAGCCATCCGTCGTGGTTTTTGACGATCATGTAAAGACTGTTTCGGAAGTTTAGATAGGATTTTCTTGGTGAAAGATAGGGAAGTGTTCCCCCGCCCACATGATAGATGACTGATTCCGGAATGGCAAGAAAACGGTAACCTTGTTTTTTGATTCTCCAGCATAGATCGATCTCTTCCATGTGAGCGAAAAATGCTTCATCAAAACCGCCAGATTGGTGAAAGATATCAGAACGAATCAATAAGGCTGCACCTGTGGCCCAAAAAACTTCTGTTGTACCATCATATTGGCCTTCATCCGTCTCAAATTGATCAAAGATGCGACCGCGACAAAAAGGAAAATAGTTCTTATCTAAGAATCCACCTGAGGCACCGGCATGTTCAAAGCGAGAACGTTCATCATAGGCGAGTACCTTGGGTTGACAACCGGCAACCTGAGGATCTTTCATCGCTTGAAGTAAAGGTTCTAACCATCCTTCGGTAACCTCGATGTCACTATTCAAAAGAAGATATAAATCGGATTCAATGTGTTTCAATGAGTCATTATATCCTTTAGCAAAGCCCCCATTTTCAGTGTTTTTAACGATTCTGATATGTGGAAAGTGAGCTTTCACATATTCTACCGAATCATCCGTAGAGGCATTGTCTGCAACAATGATTTCAGCATGACCGGAATAGGCGATGACAGACGGAAGAAATTTCTCCAGAAAGTGCTTTCCGTTCCAATTGAGAATAACAATACTAAGAGAATCCAAAAGTTACAGTTTAGTATTGTCTGAATAGGTCGTTGCTTTCACCTCCCCAATGATCCATCGTATTGGAATTAGGATCGTCCACCGTACCATTGTTGGTGTTTCGCTTGGAAAGTGTTAGCTGCCAGGATGGGTTCTTGAGTTCACCGATCATATCTGAATGCAAAAGTCGGTAGGTATTATTGACCAGATCAGGATTGTAAAAAATGAAACGTTTATTGCTGAACTTGCCAATCTTATTGTACTGCCAGATCTCATAAGGGTATTCAGTTGGGGAGGTTTCTCGGGCAATGATATTGGTGGGGGCACCGTACTGCAAGTATACACGGCCCCTGTCTGTTTCAAACCCTTCCTGAAAGTTATTCGAGTAAAGCTTTTCTACAAGCTGAACCTGCATTTTATACTTGATCCATGCGTCATAACTGCTGCCGGGTGCCGTTTGCATCCAGAATGCCTGAAGGTGTTTTCGTTCTGCTTGTCTGTCGTGTTTTTTCAGCGTGGAGATAATATTCTTCACCTCTGCCGGTTTACTGATTGGAATTAAGCATTCAAGGTAATAAGCAGTACTGTCATCAGAAACCGATGCTTGAAAAGATGGGTCTAAAATGGTGTTTTCCGGTGTCCAAGAGACTTCTTGATCATTTGTTCGCTCGAAGAGATAAGTCTGACTGCAAAGTTCCTTCATTGAGCGAGAAATGAGTGTATAGGTCAAGGCAAATTTTCCGGAAGGTACTTGCGAGATATCCACATTTCGCATGATGGGTACTACTTCTGCGGTTGTTATTTTATTGTATACAGTTAATTCATTCAATTCGATGCCATTATCCATATTTATGATCGACTGTTTTACCCCACAAACACTGTCTCCTAAAGAATTGGATTGATAGAGTTCCAGATATACGGGAAGTGATTCCAACTCTTGTGGAAAATAGGAGGACAACCTTGGTAACATGTAGTAACCGGATTTGTGGAAGGGAGATTCTTCATTCCCTTTTTTTCCGTATTCGATTACTTCGATATCGGAGAAAGTGATTCCTTCGCCCAATTCATCGATCATAAGTGTTTGGTTAGCATTGATCTCCTTTCCGTTGGCAACAAGATCTTTCAAGGTGATCTTCAGAGTATATTTACCCGGATTGAGGGCATATCTTCGAAGGTCGAAGAAATCATCAACTATGCTGTCTTTAATGATTGGACTCTGCAATAGGTATGCGTCAGACTTGACGATCGAGTCATTGGTTCGAATTTCTAATGACACGGCTACTTCACCCTGAATTCCATTGCTGACAGGTTTGTATTTTAAAGAATACCCTACAAACTGAAAATAGATCTCGACGTAATTACCCGTACCTGGTGCAAAGAACTGCTTGGTGTCAAGGTAAGCTCGCAGTGATGATTCCTGGCTATTGGCGGATAATCCGACAACTAATACAAAAAGAAACAGGATAGAATGCTTCATTGGTTAATTCGTATGGTAAAGATAACTAAAAGGAAACATCCTGAAGGTGAATTATTCCTTCTGATGGATTTGTTCTTCTCACCTGTATTGAATCGTTAGTGAACGGTATACAGCAACATTTTTTGAGTAAACACTTGTCAGTTATCAAAGTATTCTTACTTTTGCCGCGGAGAGTTGGCAGAGTGGTCGATTGCGGCAGTCTTGAAAACTGTTGAACCGAGAGGTTCCGGGGGTTCGAATCCCTCACTCTCCGCCAAAGAAAATGATTTGCCCCTTTATGGGGCTTTTTTGTTTTCATGACGTTCGTGAAGCCTTCTTCTTAAAACGAAAGGAATATAAAATTGACAAGAACTAAGATCGTACTTCAAGAAATATAAAGATAAACTATGGCCATTTCAAATTCGCATTCCGCTTTATTATTCATTCTGGTTACCATTTGTCTGGACTCTATTGGACTTGGAATTATCATCCCCTCGTTTCCGGCACTTGTATCCGAAACAGCGCATGTGAGTTTAACAGAATCATCCAAATATTTTGGGGTGGTTATGGGATCCTACGCTTTCATGCAATTTCTTTTTTCACCGCTTGTTGGTAACCTTAGTGATCGTTTTGGTCGCCGACCGATCTTGCTGATCTCCGTGTTTGGTTTAGGTATGGATTACCTGGTCATGTATTTTGCGCCCTCTCTTTTTTGGTTGATTCTCGGACGAGCTATATCCGGAATGTTCGGTGCAAGCTTTACAACCGCTGCGGCATACATAGCTGATATCTCCAGCCCTGAGAAAAGAGCTCAGAATTTTGGGATGATCGGTGCTGCTTTCGGGATCGGTTTTGTAATCGGTCCTGCAATAGGTGGATTGCTTTCTGATTTTGGATCCAGAGCGCCTTTTATGGTAGCCGCATGTTTCTCTCTGATTAATTTCATTTACGGTTTGCTGGTATTGAAGGAATCTTTGCCTTCGGATCAACGCAGGGCTTTTGAATGGAAACGGGCCAATCCATTGGGTGCCCTTCTGCAAATGGGACGTTTTGCCAAAATGAAATACCTTTTCGTCGTTACCTTTCTGATGATTTTGACCAATATGTCTGTGCATTCTTCGTGGAACTATTATACGATGGATAAATTTCATTGGACCGTCAAAGATGTGGGAATTTCATTGGCCGTTATCGGAGTATTTTTTGGAGTTGTACAAGGTGGATTGAGTGGACTTCTGGTCAAAAGATTAGGTGAGAAAGGGGCTGCTACATTTGGGTTTTTAAGCTTGCTCTTGATGTTCTTAATTCTGATCGTTCTTCCTGACAACATGGGGTGGGTATTGTATTTGGGAATGCTGCCATATGCCTTATCGGGTATTGTTGATCCAGCGATTCGGTCAGTGATTTCCAGAAAGACGGCAATGAATGAACAGGGAGAATTACAAGGGGTATTTACCAGTTTAATGAGCCTGGGAGAGATCCTGGGACCACCTTTGTTTATGTGGCTGTATTATTCAGCACGAAAAACTGCGCCGAATGAATCATGGAGTTTCTCTGCTCCATTTATGCTGGCAGGTATTTTCGCCATTGCAGGATTGATCCTTGTAAGGTGGGTACTAAAAGATTATAAAAAGGAGGCTGACTCTGCAGAAGAATCTACTCTTTCGGACCAAGTTTGACTGTGAAGTTGGCTTGAAGTAAACTGGCACCTTTCTCTTTTGAATAGCGCAGGTCTTTTTTTACTGCAGAAATGACTTGTTCGATCAACACTTTATCGGTGGTTGTGGTACGTTTTGAATCATTGATCGCTTCTACAACAGAACCATTTTCATCGACTAAGAGTTTCAGCGAAATGGTAACGGGAGTTGTTGACATTACCTTGCTGAGATCAGGTTCTTTCATACGTACACGTCCACCCATACGCGATGTGGCGCTCATATAGCTATCCAGTTCTTGTTGTTTTTGCTCAATCTTTTTATTCTTCACAGCTAATGTATCGGACAAGGATTTTACCTGACCTTGAAGGGTCAAGATTTGTTTGTCACGCAAATTCAAGGTGCTGTCGAATGCTGCCTTTTCCTTGGTGTTCTTCGTTGTGAGTTCATCCAACTGAGCCTTCAGTTCTTTTTTGGATTGGGCTACAGCTTGTGAAAGTATGGTGGATAGGGTAGTTGCGAAAATAAATGTAAATAAGCGAGTCATGTCTAGATTGTTTCTTGATGTAAAGTTATCCTAAATTAATCGTCAGGGAATATTTATCTCTATTGATTTTGAACAGACACATTTTGAAAAGAGTGAAGGTTAAGTTTGTTAAAATGCAATGAATTTGGAAGTGCATAAAATCCTCCTTCGAGAACTTAACAGCGCGTAAATCCCGTGTTGTGTGAATTATGCTTTTTCAAACGAACTTGGATGTTGTTGGTAGCGCCGATATAGAATTTATCAGCTGTTTTTGAATAGATGATATAGGTAACGTACATTCAAAAAAAAAGCACCGATATCGGTGCTTTTGTGGGAGATGAGGGGTTCGAACCCCCGACCCCCTGCTTGTAAGGCAGGTGCTCTGAACCAGCTGAGCTAATCTCCCAATATTTCAATTTGTTTACTCGAACTGACGACCCTCCCGACGTTTTAGTCGGGATGCTCTGAACCAGCTGAGCTAATCTCCCTTTACCTTTTGGGTGTGCAAATATAAAGGTGTTTTTGTTTCTGACAAGTGGAAATGAGAAAAAAATCAAAAAAAATCAGCAATTAAGAAGAAACTTCCAAATATTAATATGGTGTCCTCCGCATGAGCGTATTGCGTTATCTCTTTTAATGCTGATTTTACATCCTGATAAACAGGGTGTTCAGTATTGTTTTTTTTGTTCAATTTTTTGAATTCATCGAATGAAAGAGATCGTTGATTTCTAAAGGTGCAATAATTGATCAGTGCATCCTTTGGAAAAAGGGTCATAATTTCCTCATATTCTTTATCAGAGCTTGTGCCGTAAATCAAGTACAGTTTGCCTCTATTGATCTTTGTCACCGAATCCAGTGTTTTACGAATACCATCTTCATTGTGCGAAACATCAAGCAATGTAAGCGGTTCATTCCTAATGATCTGAAGACGTCCCGTAAATCCTGTGTGTTGATGTAATTTCGCTAGGCCATTCTGGATCTGGTCTTTGGTTGTCTCAATTCCCATGGATCTTAAGACATTCAACGAATTGATTACGGTCTTGAGGTTGGTGCGCTGATAGTCGCCCAACAATGGCGATTGAAACTCCGTGATTTCTGGTAATCCTGTGCAGTCGAGTAGTGGGGATGAATTTAAGGCGCTGACTTCTTTGAAAACAGAAGCGGTTTCATTGTTGCTTTCACCAATAACAACTGGCGTATTTTGTTTAATGATACCTGCTTTTTCGCGGGCAATAGACGTCAGCGTGTTTCCAAGGAATTGAGTGTGCTCTAATGAAATGTTTGTAATTACCGAAATTAACGGTTGAATAATATTCGTAGCGTCCAATCGTCCACCCAATCCGGTTTCGATGACACATAGGGTTGTGCCCTGCTCAAGGAAGTGCCACAAAGCCATGGCAAAGGTGATCTCGAAGAAGGAAGGGGATACATTCCATGGATGTTGCCTGATGCGTTCACAGAAATTGACAACCTGTGCTTCTGTGATCTTCTTTCCATCGATGCGTATTCGTTCTCGGAAATCGATCAGGTGCGGGGAGGTGAACAATCCCGTTTTTTGACCTGATTCTGTAAGTATGGAGGCCAGCATAGATGAAACAGAACCTTTACCATTGGTACCAGCAACGTGTATAAAGCGAAGTTTTTTTTCAGGATGACCTAAGAAACTACACAACGCTCGAATATTCCCAAGGTCGGGTTTGTAT
>CAIYQV010000412.1 GCA_903928365.1 uncultured Flavobacteriia bacterium | reverse complement strand
TGATCCTATGACGTTAACTAATATGGTAACACATATTCTGTCCAACGGAGACAAGTTTGAAATCAGTACCCGAAAAATAAGCGTTTTGCCTATTGGGGCTCCCTTGGTTTGATGAGGATAATTACTTCTTATTGAATTTCATTACTTATTACAGGAAAACTTTTCTTTCTTTGTTCCTCATTATTCATTTTCGTTAGTTATTTGTGAGACCGTTACTTAAAGGAGTTGGTAGTATAATCAGAAGGTTGATTGATTTCTTTTATCCGCCTTTTCAGCGATTCTTTTCCATTCAGTTTTTTAGATATGGGGTGACGGGAAGTGCCAATCTCGTGTTTGGTTGGGTAACCTATTTTCTCATCTACAATTTTTTGCTGCAACACCGCATGGTGGATCTTGGATTTGTAAAGATGAGTTCCCATGTTGCTACCATGGCGATCAATTTGCCCATTTTGCTCACCACGGGCTTTTTTCTTCAGAAATACGTCACGTTTTCTTCATCTTCCTTGAGAGGAAGGGTGCAATTATTTCGATACCTGGTGGTATTTGTTATCAATCTGCTGATAACTTACACCGGATTGAAAATTCTTGTAGATCATTTTCATTGGTATCCCACACCGTCCAATATGGCAATATCAGTAATCAATGTGATCGTAAGTTATTTCTCTCAAAAATACTTTACGTTCAGGATTGCTCCTGTTTCTCAGGAAATTGAAGAGTCTTCTCGGTAGATCATTATATTTTCAGCTCCGTCTGACTTTTTAAACCCTCGGTACATTCCTTCTGTATTGAAGCTGAGAGCAATTTCACCTTTGCTGTTAACAGCTATCAGA
This sequence comes from uncultured Flavobacteriia bacterium, assembly GCA_903928365.1. Lineage (GTDB taxonomy): Bacteria > Bacteroidota > Bacteroidia > Flavobacteriales_D > Crocinitomicaceae > M0103. Next base: position 22,911 of record CAIYQV010000412.1, on the reverse strand, counting down.
CCACCGTCACCGCCTAATTCCAATACTCTATGTTGAATCACTTCTTCTGTGGCTTGTTCGAGGGAGTAACCTTTGTGTTCGATCAGGCAAGAAACGTCATATGCAACAACTCCTCGAATAAAAAACTCTCCACTTCCAGTGCATGATACTGCACAAGTTTCGTTGTTTGCATAATTCCCGGCGCCAATCATGGGGCTGTCACCTACGCGTCCGAACTTCTTATTGGTCATTCCTCCCGTCGAAGTTGCTGCAGCAATATTGCCATTTTGATCACAAGCTACAGCGCCGACAGTGCCAAATTTTGAATCTTTCTTTTTGCTATGATCCAATTGAAAGGCATCCGATCCCTTGATCTCCTGCCATTGTTGGTATCGAAACTCATCATAGAAATAATCGGATGGGAGGATCTCATGTCCGTTCAGTTTAGCAAATTCAAGCGCGCCTTCTCCTGCCATAAATACGTGTTCGCTTCGTTCCATTACATCTCTTGCAAGTCGAACAGGATTCTTTATACCCGTAATTAAAGAAACTGCACCCGCTTTTCGTGTTTTTCCATCCATAATAGAAGAATCCATTTCATGCGTGCCGGCGGAGGTGAAAACACTACCTCTTCCTGCATTGAACAAATGGCAATTCTCAAGTGAAATGACCGCAGCTTCAACAGCATCCATCGCTGAACCTCCATTTTTAAGAATGCTGTATCCGGAATCCAGTGCTTCTTTCAAGGCCTCCTTGTAGGCCTTTTCCTTCTCTGGGGTCATCATTCCTTTTACAAGTGTTCCGGCACCGCCGTGGATAGCAATTGAATAGTTCATGTACTTTATTTAATGTTCAAATATACATTTGCTTAGGGCATCAAATGTCAGACAGGGCAGAATTAATTTTGAAAAATACGTTGAATCAGAATAATATGTCTAAATTTGCACGTCGAAAGTCGACATACATAATAATTATTTAAGTGATATTGGCATGTATTTAAATACAGAAGTGAAAAAAGAGATCTTCAAGAAACACGGTGGTTCAGAGACGAACACAGGTTCTGCAGAAGGTCAAATCGCGCTGTTCTCGCACCGCATCAGTCATTTGACTGGACATTTGAAAAACAACAAGAAGGATTTTGGAACACAGCGTTCTTTGCAACTATTGGTTGGTAAAAGAAGAAGCTTGCTCGATTATCTGAAAAGAAAAGATATCGAAAGATACCGTGCGATCGTAAAAGAATTAGGACTTCGTCGTTAATTCTAGAACGTACAAATTTTATGGAAGAGGGGACAGTCGGACATGGTTCGAAGTTCCCTTTTTTTGTGTCTTCGATTTTTAAAAATTGGCAATAAAACAAATATGAATATAGGAAAAACAAAGTCCATCGTTACCGGAGGTAAAGAGATCTCCGTACAGACAGGTAAGTTGGCAAAGCAAGCGGATGGTTCCGTTGTAGTAAGAATGGGAGACACCATGTTGTTGGCTACGGTAGTAGCGGCTCCCGATGCAAAAGAAGGAGTTGATTTCCTTCCCTTAACAGTTGATTACCGTGAGAAGTATGCGGCAGCAGGACGTTTTCCGGGAGGATTCTTCCGTCGTGAAGCACGTCCATCTGAATCAGAGATCCTGATCATGCGTTTGGTAGACCGTGCACTTCGTCCATTATTCCCGGATGATTACCACGCAGAGGTTCAGGTAATGATCCAGTTGTTGTCGTATGACGGGGTGAACAACCCTGATGCATTGTGCGGTTTGGCAGCTTCATCAGCAATCGCAGTTTCAGATATACCATTTAATGGTCCAATGTCTGAAGTGCGTATCGGTCGTATAGACGGACAGTGGGTGGTGAACCCAACGATGCAGCAAATGAAGGAATCTGATGTGGACATGATGATTGCTGGAACAGCGAAAGATATCAACATGCTTGAAGGAGAATTCAGAGAAATTTCAGAATTGGAAATGGTAGAAGCGATCAAGATCGCTCATACTGCGATCAAAGAGCAATGTCAGTTCCAGTTGGACCTGGCAGCGGAAATCGCTACAGCTAATCCGAAAAGAGAATATAGCCACGAAGTACACAATGAAGAGGTTAAAACGAAGGTGTACGAATTTGCCATGGAAAAGTGCAAGGAAGTAGCACGCATGGGATTGGCCAATAAAGCTAAGAGAACAGAATTGTTCGATGCTATTAAGTCTGAGTTGAAAGCGACCTATACAGAGGAAGAATTGGCACAAGTAGGTGGATTCGTTTCTACGTATTTCTCACAAGTGAAAAAGAAAGCTGTTCGTTGGGTGATGTTGCACGAAGGAAAACGTCTTGATGGACGTAAGTTCGATGAGATCCGTCCAATCTGGGCTGAAGTGGATTATTTACCAATGGTACATGGTTCGGCAGTCTTTACTCGCGGTGAGACACAATCCTTGACTACGCTGACGCTGGGTGGTAAAATGGATGAGCAATTGATCGATGGCGCAACGTTCCATGGAACAGAAAAATTCATGTTGCATTACAATTTTCCGCCATTCTCTACGGGTGAAGCAAAACCACTACGTGGAACGTCAAGAAGAGAGATTGGTCACGGAAACCTTGCATTGCGTGCACTGAAGAATATGATCCCATCTGATTTCCCTTATACATTGCGTCTGGTTTCAGATATTTTGGAATCAAATGGTTCTTCTTCTATGGCAACTGTATGTGCAGGTACCCTAGCTCTGATGGATGGTGGTGTTCCTGTAAAGGCACCGGTATCTGGTATTGCAATGGGATTGGTTGCGGATGATGGTAAGTTTGCGGTGCTTTCTGATATCCTTGGAGACGAGGATCACTTGGGTGACATGGACTTTAAAGTGACCGGAACAGTAAAAGGAATCACTGCATGTCAGATGGATATCAAGGTGGACGGACTTCCATACGAAGTGTTGATTCAGGCGTTGGAACAAGCAAAATCGGGACGTGTACATATTCTTGGAAAGATCACTGAAACGATTGCTCAACCTAATACAGAATTGAAACCACAGTCACCACGTATCGAAGCGTTCAATGTGCCTAACGACATGATTGGTGCAATCATCGGGCCTGGAGGTAAGATCATTCAGGCGATGCAGAAAGAAACGAATACTACTATTACCATTGAAGAATTGGAAAATGGTGAAGGTCGCGTTCAAATCTTGTCTAACAACGGTGACGACATGAAAGAAGCCGTTAGAAGAATTCGTCAGATTGCATTCCCTCCACAAGTGGAAGAAGGTGCAGAGTACCAAGGAAAAGTTAAGTCAGTGAAAGATTTCGGATGTTTTGTAGAGATCTTACCAGGTACAGACGGGTTGATTCACATTTCTGAATTCTCTTGGGAGAAAGTAGGTAAAATGGAAGATGTGTGCAAAGAAGGCGATGTATTGAAGTTTAAAGTAGTAGGTAAAGATCCTAAAACTAAAAAATGGAAATTGTCGCGTAAAGTACTTCTTCCAAAACCGGAAAGAAAAGAAGAAGCGCCTCAGGCATAAAAATACAGGGCATCTGAAAAGATGCCCTTTTTTGTAACCGGTATCTGTGTAAATCTTTTAATATTCAAAAGTATCAGAGACGATCAACCATTTACTTTTACATAAAAAAACAATAGTATGGCGAGTAGAAGAATTTTAAAACGCAATGTGAATCACATGGTGTTCGATATCGTTGATGAATGTTTTATGATCATGGGATTTGATGAATCAAAAACCGCATCGTGTGAAAAGCTGATTGATGAAGCGGCAGATTTTCAAGATACGATTCTGGAGAAGATCAATGCGGCAAAAACAAAAGCGGATTTTCGTCCGATCAAAGAAACCGTGGAAAACGCAGCAATTGATTTTATAAAGAAATTAAATGCACTGAATTAAAGTAGAAGCCTCCGAAAGGGGGCTTTTTAAGTATTAAGTTCTTTACTCAATTGCTCTTTATCTAATTGGTTGTCCCATTTCGCAACGACGATTGTTGCGACTGCGTTCCCAATAAAATTCGTCAGTGCACGACACTCAGACATGAATTTATCAACTCCCAGGATCAATGCGATCCCTTGAACCGGAAATCCTTTTACAACGGCTAAGGTGGCAGCCAAGGTAATGAAGCCAGCACCTGTTACTCCAGCAGAACCTTTTGAACTAAGCATGGCAATCAACAAGATCATGATCTGTTGTTCAATCGAAAGTGGGAAATTACAAGCTTGTGCGATAAATAATGCAGCAAGTGTCATATAAATATTGGTTCCGTCTAGATTGAAGGAATATCCCGTGGGAACGACAAGACCAACTACTTGTTTGGAGCATCCAATCTTTTCCAGTTTTCGCATCAAATTTGGCAAGGCAGATTCTGAAGAACTTGTCGCTAACACCAGAAATAATTCTTCTTTGATGTAACGAAGTAATTTAAAAATACTGAACCCATTGTAACGCGCTACTAAACCTAAAATTACCACTATAAAAACGATTGCGGTAAGATAAAAAGTGGCCACGAGTCCTGCCAGGTTCCATAGCACTGCTAAACCGTATTTTCCTACTGTGAATGCCATCGCCCCGAAAGCACCGATGGGTGCAAGTCTCATCAATAGATCAACGATCTTAAAAATAGGATGGGAGAGTGCGTGAAGAAAGTCGGTTACAGGTTTGCTTTTTTCCTGAGTGAGGGAAAGTCCTACACCAAAAAGAATAGCAACGAATAAAACTTGTAATATACTGTCGCCTGTGAGTGAGCTCATCAGAGACGTAGGGATGATATTTAAAATAAAATTAGTGAGCGTATGTTCTTTTGTAGCATCGATGTAATCCTTAATACTTTTGGGATCGAGTGAAGCCGGATCAATATTCATTCCGCTTCCCGGATGAACAAGATTCGCCACAATCATTCCAATAATCAATGCCAGTGTTGAAAACGTTATAAAATAGAGTAATGCCTTACCGGTGAGTCTACCAACCGACTTAAGATTATTCATCGAAGCGATCCCAGTCGATACAGTAATGAAAATTACTGGCGCGATAATCATTTTGACCAAAGAGATGAAGGCATCTCCCAGTACTTTAAAGTCTTTTGAAATATCAGGCCAGAAATGACCTAAGCATATTCCTCCAATAATGGCCAGAATTACTTGAATGTACAATAAACGATACCAGGGCTTTGGTAATTGCTGCGTTGTTTCAGAATGTTGCATGTTAAACTTCAATGCTTATCATCGTCAATATACACATTCTTTTAAAAAGACAAAGGCCTCATCTGAGGCCTTTGAACTTAAAAAACTAAAAACTTGATTATCGTTTGATAACGATCTTTTGTTTTACTTCGGTTGTCCCGTTTGACAATACCACATTGTACATACCGGTAGCCACTTCTCCTAACTTAACTTCCTTCACAGATTTTCCGTTTTGATTGGAAATAGATTCGTCATAAACGAGTTTTCCAATTTCATCGTACACTTTCAAAGTGTAAGACTCCGTAATGTTTGCATTGAAAGAAATGCTGAAATCACCTTGAGATGGGTTAGGGTAAATTGAAAGTTGATAAACATTCATCTCTTCGATACCCAATCCGCTCACAGTGTATGCTCCAGAAGCATTGGATGTACAACCGTTGTTTGTTACAACCACGGTATAGTTTCCATTTTGTGTCGGTGTGTAAGACTGACTTGTTGCACCAGAAATAATGGTGCCGTTCAAATACCACTGATTTCCTGTTGCTGAACTTGATGTCAATACACCTCCGCCATAAGAAATAGTTGGAGTTGATGGGATTGAATTAACAGTCATTGTAATTGAGTTCGAAGAAGCAGTTGATGAAGAAACACATGACGCACTTGAAGTCAGGGTACAAGTAATCACACTTCCGTTCGTGAGAGAAGAAGAGGAATAAGATGAACTGTTAGAACCCACGTTACTTCCGTTCACTTGCCATTGGTAAGATGGAGTAGAACCTGCATTTGATGCAGCAGCAGTGAATGTAACAGAGCTACCTGCACAAATCGTATTCGTTCCAGAGATAGATATACCAGGTGATACAGGTAAAGAAACGGTGATAGTTAATGTATTTGATGTAGCAGGGTTGTTTGACACAGTCCCGTCGCTGGAAGTCATGATACAATAAACCGTAGACCCTGTCGTCAACGAACTGGTAGTGTATGTTGTTGAATTGGTTCCTACAGCGGCTCCATTTACATACCATTGATAAGATGGTGAAGTCCCTCCGTTAGTTGGTGTTGCGGTAAATGTTATTGAGGTACCTGTACAAATAGAGTTGTCTGCATCGTTTGAAGAGATAGATACGGATGCTGCGGTACTTGAAGCAAGTTGAAACGAGAATACCTGAGTTTTCTTTGGGTTACTTGTAGTTCCACCACACCATTCTCCTGTATGCCAGAAAGTATACCCATCAGGATCTAAAGCGGTTTGAGAATAATCTCCCCATCGATTTCCGCCATACCAGCTTGTTCCTTGAGCTACAATTCCATTTGTAGCCATCGTTTCAGCTACTGTCATGGTGTTCAGAGGGTCATTCGCTAAACGTCCAACATATGCTAAGCTAGGGTAAACCGTACTTGAACCTGATTTCGCATAACAAAGCCCAATGTTTCCTGCATCATCCATTGCAATGGAGCCTACCCAACGGTAGTAAGAGTCCGGTGTATAGATGGATTGCTGATAAATAGACCATGTGCCAGTGGATTGATCCTGACGTATTTCTGCCCACATGATACTTCGTTGCGTAGTACTAATCTTAACACCCCAATTGAGTACGATCGTATTATAACCACTCCATTTTCGGTACTGTGCACGATAGGTGGCAACTCCGCCAATTCCATCCAGTTTTTGAGTTGTACCGGGTTGAGCAATATCGTTCCAAGACGCGTTGTAAGACGCATCAAATGCGGAGGTTGCAAGAGTGGTGTTTAATGCTACAGAGAGCGTTGGTGTTGTAGGGGTCCAGTTGACAGTAGCGTGATAAACTTTGATAGCATCTGTGTTACTTCCGCCCCACGCATTGTCCGTATAATATACAATAGGACACGGTGTACCTGTTGTTGGAAGTTGAGTTCCGTCAGCATCACCCGGAAGTGGACAGAAGAATCCATTACCAGAAGCTGCGGGGCTAAATGCAGCATAAACCGATCTGGCAGAGGCGCTACCGGCCAACATGGCTGTTCGTTCAAACGCAAAAACTTTCTGCGGAGACTGGTTGGATGTCATATAATAGGCATCACCCCAGATGGAGAATTTCAAATAATCAGGAAATGCCGGAGAAGTGAAAGTATACGTATACCATGAACCTAGAGGGTCACTTGTAGCAGAAATGGCAATATAAATTTTGTTTCCGGAAGTACCGAATTGCGCAAGGAACCAACGATCTGCAAAACGATCATACATAACGATAGGATCCCCATCGTTTGCTGAAAGATCTGGTGTCCATAGAGTGCCTAAAGTGAAAGTTGATACGGTTGCACCGGTAGATTTATTAATTACACGAATAGGTGTAGCATTAATACCTTGTAAATAATAAGTGGTTCCAGCGGCTCCGGAAGGATCATGTGGCGCACTGTTTACAGATTGACCATTTACATTAATTCGTTGTGGTGGTCCTGGTCTGCTTCCAGGTTCATGCTGGAATAAGGAAGAATCATTTCCAAAAGAGAAACCATCCTTTTCAACTGAAAAAACAAATTTCTGAGGATCGCGATACCGTGATCTTTTGTCCGCTTCTTTTAAATGCTCACGTTTGTGCTCACGGATGATCTTTTTAACGTTCACTGGTTTTTCTTCCAGAATTTCGCGTAAAGGTTTAGTTACTGCGAACTGTTCGCAATAGATCACCTCGGAATCATTGGTTGATTGTGACCATCCTGTCTGAAAAAAGGATAGGACGGCAACCGAGATGGAAAGCGTAATTTTTCTCATAGTTCAAGTTTAGAGTTTTTCAAATTTAATCAAAAAGAGTTTCTTCTTTCAAAAAAATAATCGGACAAATGTTCGAAGTACCTTATTTTTGAATCAAAAAAAATGAAGATCCTTCTTTCACCCGCCAAATCGATTTCATTGACGAATAAAGTTGACTTTCCGTTGGTAACATCGCCGATTTTTGTCAAAGAAACTGAAAAATTGGTAAAGAAATTGAAGCGATTGAAGCCAAAAGATCTCATGACCTTGATGAGTATTTCCCGTGAATTGGCAGACCAGAATTATGAACGTTATCACAACTGGATTAAACCAGAAGTAATTACAACAATTACGCAGCCTAGCTCTTTTATTTTCACGGGTGAGGTTTACAGGGCTTTGGATGTGCATACATTATCAAATTCTGAATTGATAACAGCACAGGATCGTTTAAGAATCTTGTCAGGGTTGTACGGCATACTTAAACCTCTGGATGTAATCTATCCTTACCGTTTGGAAATGGGGACAAAATGGTCTCCTGACTCAAAAAATAAAAATCTTTACGAATTCTGGAAAGACAAATTAACCAAGCATTTTAAAACAGAATTGGAAAAGGAAGAGGAGATCATAGATCTGGCCTCTACAGAATATTCCAAAGTGTTAGACTGGAAGAAAATATCCAATCGGGTGATTACACCGGTTTTTAAGGAATTTAAAAATGGAGAATACAAGGTCGTAATGATGTATGCAAAACATGCCAGAGGAGCTATGGCAAGGTACCTATTACAGAATGAGATCAGTCAAATCGATGAACTGAAATTGTACAACGTGGATGGATACGCTTATGATGATAAATTATCCACTGAAAAAGAGTGGGTATTTGTGCGCTAAAAACTAAAAATCACACTCGTTCGAGCGTTCCAGAATTTCCCAGGTGTGATCGGCCAGTAACTTCACTGTAGCAAAAAACTGATAACTGAATTTTGTCCTTCCCCACTGCGATGGGGCAATCAGCGACAAAAAGTAGCTTTTATCTTCTTTACGATAGAGGTGATAAGTATGATTGATCAATGGTTCGAATCGTATTTCTGCCTGATAAATGATTTCGGAAATAACTTTTCTATCCTGAAGTTTTTTTGCTTGTTCGGCCAGCAAATGCATTTGTTCATAGATCTGATGGAGTTGCATGTCTGTTTGATGCTCCATGGCTGATAGTGCCCTTCCTTTGATCTTTCCTTGATCTTCCGGTTTTATTAGTGCACTTCCTGCGTGATGAGCATAAGGCAGTGTATGAGGTGTTTCAGTTACCTTATCCGGATCGATGGGGTTTTGAAAATCTTTATTTTCCATTTTTGTTAAAACCAATAAGGAAGGATTATTGTTCAGTCGATACCATAAAATGCGTTATTAACTCTAGCACTTGGGTGGTCTTTTCTAGGTGAGGATGATGTCCACAGTCCTCCATGAATTGCTTTTCGCAATAACCCGAAACAGATGTTTGGATAAGATCTAATTGCTTTTCTGTGCCATATTGATCTTTTTTTCCTTGAATCACAAGGGTAGGAGCAATGATAGTAGAAATGTCTTTGCAAATGTTCCAATTTTGGAATGATTCCCTTCTCCAGGTATCAGCCCAGGCATAAAAAAGCGTATCTGTCTTTTCACCGTGAAACGTTTTGAGTTTCGCCAATTTACCTAATTCATACGCAATCACCGCAGGATTAATCCCAGCAATCGTTTCCGGTTCATTGATCACATGTGCAGCCATAGTAATACAAGCGGCTACCCTTTTTGGGAAATGAGCTGAATAAATCAGGGCTATGCTACCGCCATCAGAGTGCCCGATGAGTATCACTTTACTCGAAGAAGGAATAAGGGCGTCAATGAGGGAAGGTAGTTCCTTTAGTGCGTATTCATGAAGGTATCTATCCGTTCTAATTGAATCCAGCGGTGATGATTTTCCGTGTCCTTGACGATCATATACAATGCCATTCAAGCCTAGTTTTTTGCAACATTCTTCCGGGAAATTTCGCCATTGTGTAATGGAACCCAATGCTTCATGCAAAAAGATTACAATTCGATCATCTAAAGGGTTTTGTACTCGAATGGATTCGAAATGAATATCAATCTGATTGATCTTTAGTGCTGGCATGGTATAAAAAAAGGGATCCTGTAGAATCCCTTTGACTTAGATCTTAAAAGATTAATTCTTTACTCGCTCCACATAAACACCTGTGCGGGTGTCTATTTTAATAACCTCACCGTTATCAATGAATAGTGGGACACGAACTTCAGCACCCGTGGCAATTGTTGCCGGTTTCATCGAGTTTGTTGCAGTATCACCTTTAATTCCTGGTTCCGTATAAGTGACTTCAGAAACAATGTACATAGGTAGTTCAACTACCAAAGGCATTTCTTCTTCAGCATGGAACAAAATATTACAAATCATTCCTTCCAACAAGAATAATGGTTTTTCAATCATTTTTGAGGGAATATTCACTTGCTCGAATGTTTCATTATTCATGAAAACAAAGTCACTTCCTTCCTGGTAGAGGTATTGGTACTCACGGTTCTCGATTCGCACAGGTTCGATCTTGTGTCCTGCTGAGAAAGTGTGGTCCAAAACTTTTCCTGATTCGATCTGACGGATCTTCGTACGAACGAATGCAGGTCCTTTTCCAGGCTTCACGTGTTGGAATTCGATTACTTGAAATAGTTTATCGTTGTGTCTGATACACAATCCATTTTTAATGTCTGCTGTAGTTGCCATGTGCTAAAATTTCGGTGCAAAGATAGAAAAAAGACCTTTTTACAAGGTTCTTATTCCTTGTTTTCGAGAATATAGTAACAAGTGGTGGTAAAGAAATCTCTGAAAAAAGGAATGTTCATCCACCTTGGAAGCTTGCGTAATTTTAGTTTGAATTTGATCTCGTAATTCGGATTGATCAGAAAAAGCGTTTCATTTACGATAGTGTAATTGTTTGCTGTTACCATTTTTCTGAATCGTCCAATACTTATTCGTGTATCACGAATCTCTTGCAAACACTGAATCGTTTCTTTACTCTCCCCAAACAACCGCAGGATTCCTGTATAAAGAGGGTTGGGTAAAAGATGAAAATAGGGTAGCAAACTCAAAAATTTACTACGGCAGACCTGTTGATGTCCTCCAAATGGCATTCGCCATGATGGAAATCCGAAGAACAATTTGGATCCGGGTTTCAAAAACTGTTTTAAATGGGCAAAGAAACGTTCCTGATCGGGAATGTGTTCAATGGTATCCCGCATGTAAACCAAATCAAAAGGCTGAACTTCCTCTGGTTTCAGAAGATAGATGTCCCTCGCAATCAAATGCAGCTTCTCTCTATTAGGATGAGACTGATAATAAGATTCACCATTGGCGATCTTATTGGCAGCCAGATCTATCCCATAAACAGTGCATCCCAGATCCACAAATGGAGCCATATTTCCGGCTTCCCCGCATCCGATTTCAGCAATTACGAGATTTGAGGAAATCTCTTGAAACTGCTTAATATAGGGGAATACATACTTTGAGGTAACTGTGCCCTGTTCCTCAAAATAGCGTTTTCGGTCGGTGTGTCTTTCTTGCATTTGAGCAGCTAATTTAAATCAATTAACTCAATCGCATTATTATTTTATTATTGTGACAACACCTTTCACTGGAGGAGAGTCATCACCAGTATCAATTATATAATAATAAGAGGCTACTGGTAACGGTTCATTCTGGATCTAGCGTGAATTCAACTACCATACACTTGTCTGAACCTGAAGCGGAACAACAATAACCATTTCTCGATTGACCTGTAACCGTGGCTGAACCTACCGGATTTCCGGTAAAATCAACAGAAAGAAAAGGTACATTTGATTGACAACCAAGAAGCGCTTGAACTGACGGTGGGACGGTCTGGGCAAAAAGGATTGAAGTAGTAAAAAGGATTAGAGTGGCAAGAAATAAACGTAGTCGCATTATATTTTGTATCAGTGAATGATCTGAAAAAAAGTGCAAAGGCACGGATCTTTAAAGTTGGGCTTGAGTTTTGGTTTAAATAACCCGTTCAAATTTTCACAACAACATTTTTTTTGAGGACGTTCTTTCAAATTGATTACTTTCGCATTAAGGGTACGACTCCGAAGTTGAGTACAGCGACCCTATCCGCTTTGCGGAGCCCATGCAGTGAACTCTTGAAGCTTACCTTTATGACCCTAAGGAGCGTCTCAGGCAAGCAATGGCGGGCTGCACCGTCTGACGGTAGAGATCACATCAAACAGCAGATTACAAAGAATGCCGGCAATCCTAAACGTGTTTTCTGAAGCTTCAGAAAACAAGGCTGCATGGGTTTTTTGATTTTTCCAGTCAAGAAATTAAAGGATCTTCACCTCCGTTCGCCGGTTTTCCTGATGCATATCTTCCGGACAAGTCACATTATTCTTACACTTATTGATCAATTTCGTCTCACCGTAGCCTTTGGCTGTGATATTGGATTTTTTTACGCCTTTGCTTATCAAATAATCTACGCAACTTTGAGCCCGCGCCTGTGAAAGTTTTAGATTGTAAGCATCACTTCCGCGTGCATCTGTATGTGCACTCAATTCGATCTTGAGGTCGTTCTTCAAAATGAAATCAGCCAGTTTATCCAGGGCGATCTTACTCTCGGGACGTAAAGTTGATTTATTCAGATCATAAAAAATGTTTTCTAACTTGAATCTGTCGCCTTTGACAATAGGAGGTAGCCTTAATTCCAGATCGATCACTTTATCGTTTTCATTGGTGGTATTAAAGGCGGTGTTATCGTCTTTGTATCCTTTTTTGGAGGCATAGGCCCAATAGGTTTTATTGCGGTCTGCTTTGAAGGTTACGATTCCTTGCTCATTTGTAAATGAACTGGTATCCTTATTAATGGAATAATCTGTCAGACTCGTTTTAGCTTGAGAAATGACTTTTCCTGATCTTTCTTCCGTGACACGAAGGTGGATTTGAATAGTTGTTGGTTTAAGTGCCAGTTCACAGCGGATAATCGTGTCCTTCACAATGTTCAAAGCAGACTCACTTGCTTCTTTAAGCAAAATGAATTCTTCTTTTCGGGTACTGATTTTATAGCTGTGATCGGCTTCAATCAATTGACTGAATTGTCCAAATTCATTACTTAATAGGGTGTCTGTGTGCCTCGTTCCAAGATCTGTAATGGTGACTAAATCGGTTTATTTTGGGGAAGAGAATTCAATGAAAGGTTAGAAAATTTTTAAAAAACCTGTTTGAAGGCAGCTTTTAAAGGTTTTTTCACTCATTTCACAGATTAATCCATAATTGGCATGGATTTAATAAAGGCAATTTCCTAAATTCGACGTCGCTAATTCATGATACCCATATGATAAGAAAAACAACTGAAAAGTGCGTTTATCTCTTTGTTATCGCGCTTGCATTTAATTCCACAGAACTTTTCGCACAACAGGATTCGATCGTTCAGGCAAAAATCCTGGATGATGGGTCTCAGGACGCTGAAAAAGCATTCAATGCCGGAGTCTCTTTTTTTAACGATAAAAAATACCCTGAAGCCATTGCTGAATTTGATAAAGCCATTCAACTGAAACCAACCTTTGATAAGGCCTATTTTCAACGAGGCCATGCTCGGCAGGAGTCAAAAGACATAGATGGGGCTTTGGCGGATTACAATAGTGCTATTGGTATTAGTCAGCAAAGTGAATATTTTTTTAGCCGCGCTCAATTGAAATATGCTCAGAAGGACATCGAAGGTGCCAAAGAGGATTACACACAGACGCTCACTTTTGACACGGGAAATGCACAAGCCTACTATTACAGAGGAGTCATAAATTTTGAAAAGGAAGAATTCAAAAGCGCAATTTCAGATTTCAACGATGCAATAAAGTTTAAAAGCGATTACGCTTATGCATTTAACGATAGAGGTAGCGCTAAATTGAAATCAGGAGATCTTGACGGAGCAATTGCTGACTATAAGAAGGCGGTTCAGTTACAACCTGATTTGGCTTTTGCACATAATAACCTAGGAAGTGCACTACGAAAAAAGAATGACTTCAAAGGAGCTATCGATTGCTATACTGCTGCTATTAAAGTGAAACAGGATTATTTTCTAGCTTATAATAATCGTGGAAGTGCAAAAGTGGATGCTGGAGATTACAAAGGGGCAGTCGAGGATTTTACCAAGGCGCTTCAATATAAAGCTGATTATACATTTGCACTGAATAATCGCGCATCGGCCAAATATAAATTAAAGGATTACAAAGGGGCAGAAGAAGATTGTTCACAAGCCATCAAAATCGATCCTTCCTATGGGTATGCCTATTTAAACAGAGGTATTGCCAGGGAATTGCTCCGAAATGAAATAGGCGCTTGTGAGGACTGGAACAAAGCGGTGGAATTAGGTGCTGAATCGGCTAAATCATACATTGTTAATTGCCAATAAGTAAATATTATGAAATTACATATTCTCATTACTGTTTTGCTGCTTATTTCTGGTTCATTCCTTTATGGACAGAACGTGGATTTTGATAAAAAGAACTTTGAAGATAAAGAAGGTTTCAAAGTGGCTAAAAACAATCTGGAAGAAGGAGATAAACTGTATGAACAAGGAGCTGTTTTTTACAAAGATGCGCTTCCATTCTATCAGAAAGCACAAGAGTTCAATCCTAATAATGCGGATCTGAACTATAAACTCGGAAAGTGTTACCTGCAGTCAGCATTCAAAACCAACGCACTGAAACACCTCGAAAAAGCAGTGACACTCAATCCTGAAATAGACATTGAAGCTCAATACTATCTTGGTGTAGCATATCATATCGCTATGGACTGGGATAAAGCGATTGCTGCGTATTCCAACTATCAGAAAGTGACATTGAGTAATCCTGATCCTCTGGCCAATCTTGAAATGCAAAACAGGATAAGTCAGTGTATGAACGGAAAAGAATTGGTTAAAAAACCATTGCGTGTTTTTATTGATAACCTAGGTAAGAATATCAATACGGAATACAATGAATACGGAGCCGTTGTATCGGCTGATGAATCGGTCCTCTTGTTTACAGCGCGTCAACCAAACTCCACTGGAGGAGGCATAGACCCTGGATTGAATGAGAACTTCGAGGATATCTACATTGCTAATAAACAACCGGATGGACAATGGTCAAAAGCGGTCAATTTACCAAAACAAGTGAACAGTGCTGATCATGATGCCGTATCCGCTATTTCGGCTGATGGACAACGTTTTATTATTTATTTGGGAAGTAGCAATGCAGGGGACCTTTTTGAATCGGTGTTGACAGGGAACGAGTGGAGCAAGCCGGAGAGTTTGGGAAAAAATATCAATTCAAAATACCATGAACCTTCAGCATGCTATAGTCCAGATGGAAACACGATCTATTTTGTTTCCGATATGCCTGGTGGACAAGGACAGCATGATATTTATGTGTCTAAAAAAGACGATAAAGGTCGTTGGGCCGAGGCTGTGAACCTTGGTAAAACCATCAATACCGTATTCAATGAAGAAGGGGTGTTCATGCATCCGGATGGTAAAACACTTTATTTCAGTTCAGAAGGTCATAAGTCCATGGGAGGATTTGACATTTTTAAGACCGTGCTGGATCCTGCTACCAATACTTGGTCTGCTCCTGAGAATGTGGGCTACCCTGTAAATACCGCTGATGACGATGTGTTCTTTGTTCTTTCAGCCAATGGACGACATGGGTATTACATGTCTTTGAGTGCTGATGGATTTGGCAGAAGAGACTTGTATATGATCACTTTTCTTGGAGCAGAAAAACCAATGGTCCAAAATAATGAAGACAACCTGATTGCATCACACACGGCGCCGGTAAAAGAACAGGTGAAAGCAGAAGTGGTTGCAATCAAAGAAGCACAGTTAACCATTCTAAAAGGAGTTATTACCGATGCTTTGACACAAAAACCATTAGAAGCCACCATCGAAATTGTGGATAATCAGATGAACCAGGTGATTGCATCCTTTACATCGAACAGTGCAACTGGTAAGTACCTTGTTTCGCTTCCAGCAGGTAAGAATTATGGGATAGCAGTGAAGAAGGAAGGCTACTTGTTCCATTCGGAGAATTTTGATATCCCCAATACGTCTGCTTTCCAGCAAGTAACGAAAGATGTTGAACTTAAAAACATTGCCGTTGGAAGTAAGATCGTACTTAAGAATATCTTCTTCGACTTTGACAAGGCAACACTTCGTTCCGAATCGACGAATGAACTACAGCGATTGACGAAACTGTTGACTGATGTGCCAACGCTTAAGATCGAGATCTCAGGTCATACGGATTCTAAAGGAGCAAATGACTACAACAAAACGCTGTCAGATAACCGTGCAAAAGCGGTTGTAGACTATCTCATTAAAGCAGGGATTGCTTCCAATCGTTTGGTTTATAAAGGATATGGCGAGGAACAGCCGATCTCAACCAATGAAACGGAGGAGGGACGTCAGTTGAACCGTCGAACAGAATTTAAGATCCTGAGTATGTAAAGGATAAATTGTTTATAAAAGTAAAAGGGAGCCCCGACTCCCTTTTTTTTGTTCCTTAATTTTGTAGTATGATTATACTTGCCCTCTTTCTTGCCGTTTTGGTTGGATTGTCACTTGGACTAATTGGCAGTGGGGGATCCGTACTTACTTTACCCATCATGGTTTATCTGTTGGGCATTGACACCGTTCTTGCTACATCCTATTCGCTATGTGTAGTTGGTGTATCAGCATTGATAGGCTCTTTTCAGTATTATAGGAAAGGTTGGAGTGATGTCAGAATGGCCCTGATTTTTGGTATTCCTTCGATCATTAGCGTTTACCTGACAAGGGCATATATCATGCCCGCACTGCCGAACGTGTTCTTTCACATTGGAACGTTGGAAGTAACCAAACCACTTTTTCTGATGTCGTTGTTTGCAGTACTTATGTTTGTAGCGTCTATTTCCATGATCCGTTCCGGTAAGAAGAATAAGATTGTCGATCAACCGGAACGAAGGAATTCTATCAATTTGCCATTCATTCTTGCCGAAGGGACAATCGTGGGAGTATTAACAGGACTGGTTGGAGCAGGGGGCGGTTTTTTGATCATTCCAGCCTTGGTAATCATGTCAGGGATGCCAATGAAGAAGGCTGTGGGAACCTCTCTTCTGATTATTGCTGCTAAATCTTTGTTTGGTTTTGTTGGAGATTTACAATCCGATATGCCGATAGATTTTGTTTTTTTATCCGAATTTACCGGGGCGACTGTTTTGGGTATCATCGCAGGTACGATCTTCTCAGAAAAGATGGAAGCCGAAAAATTAAAGGCAGGATTTGGATGGTTTGTACTGGGATTCGCCGTTTTTATCCTTTTTAAAGAGTTTTTTAATTGAATTGACTTAGATCATTTTTAAACAGGGAGTTTTAACCGAACTTTGCATTGAATTTTATGAATATGGTAATTGAACAGATCTACACAGGTTGCCTCGCTCAGGGGGCTTATTACATTGTTTCGAATGGAGAAGCAGTTATTATTGACCCACTAAGAGAAACAGCACCTTACATTGAACGTGCTAAAAGAGATCATGTCAAGATCAAATATATTTTTGAAACCCATTTCCATGCGGATTTCGTTAGCGGACACCTGGATCTGTCAAAGGCAACAGGCGCTACGATTGTCTATGGACCGAATGCAGCAACGGCATACGATTCGTATTCTGCAAAAGATGGTGAATTGTTTCAGGTCGGTAATATTACCATCAAGGTATTACATACACCTGGGCATACCATGGAAAGCAGTTGTTTTCTCCTTATTGATGAAAATGGTAAAGACCATGCGCTTTTTTCTGGTGACACCTTGTTCATTGGAGATGTTGGTCGACCTGACCTCGCTCAGAAAGCTGCTGAGATGACGCAAGAGCAACTCGCGGCGACCTTATTTCATTCGTTGAGAGATAAGATCATGGTTTTGAATGATGATGTGATCGTATATCCTGCGCATGGAGCGGGAAGCGCCTGCGGAAAAAATTTGAGCAAGGAAACGGTTTCCACGATTGGAGATCAAAAAAAGAACAACTATGCGCTCCGTGCGGATATGAGTGAAGCAGAGTTTGTGAAAGAAGTAACAGATGGACTATTACCTCCTCCTGGATATTTTGGAATGAATGTGCAAATGAATAAATCCGGTTACGACAGTATCGATCTTGTCATGAAAAGAGGAAACTCACCTCTTTCCGTAAAGGCTTTCGAGGCTGCTGCGAATGAAACTGGGGCGGTGATGCTGGATACACGCAATGCGCAGGTCTTTTCAGAAGGATTTATTCCTAACAGTATCAATATTGGCGTAGATGGTCAATTCGCACCATGGGTGGGAGCATTGCTTCCTGATGTAAATCAAGCGCTGTTGATTATTGCAGAAACAGGTAAAGAAGAAGAAGTGCTCAAACGATTGGCACGTGTCGGATACGATAATGTACTTGGTTATCTGGAAGGTGGTTTTGAGTCATGGAAGCTGAGCGGCGGTGAAACACAACAAGTAGATCGTATTACTGCGGAAACGTTTGCTTCTGATCTTAAAAAAGACACCATCGTGATCGATGTGCGTAAACCAGGCGAGTTTGAGGCAGAACACGTTGAGGGTGCCATCAATATCCCACTTGATTTCATCAATGAACAGATGGCTTCATTTCCAAAGGATAAATCGTTTGTTATGCATTGTGCGGGAGGTTACCGTAGTATGATAGCCGCTTCCATTTTGAAATCCAGAGGGTATGACAAGTTCCGTGAGGTTGCCGGTGGTTTTGGTGCAATTGCTAAAACGAACGTTCCAAAAACAAACGTTACCTGTTCGTCATCTAAATGATCAAAATTGATCATTCACTGATCCATAATATATACAGGTCACTTGCGTCTGATTCATCCAAATGGCAAAGGGGACATGCGCTTTTAGTTGCTGGAAGTCGTGGAAAAATGGGGGCAGCGATTCTGTCTTCTAGTGCATGTATGCGATCAGGGGTAGGATTGTTAACGGTTCATATTCCTGAGTCTGGGGAAACAGCGTTGCACGTATCATTGCCCGAAGCCATGCTTTCGTTGGATGAAGATAGATCCTTATTTACAAAAATATCGGATGTGTCGAACTTTCAGGTGGTAGGCATCGGTCCTGGATTGGGGAGGGAACAAGAAACACAGAAAGCCTTACATCTGTTGATTCGCGAATGCAATTCACCTATGGTGATGGACGCAGATGCACTAAATATCCTTTCCATGCATCCGGAATGGTGGGAGTATTTACCTGAAGGATCAGTTATTACACCTCATGAACTTGAATTTCAGCGTTTAATCGGAAGAAACTGGCAAGATACAGAAGAACGAGATACGCTTGCTGCTCAGTTTTCAAAATCAAAAAAAGTAGTGGTTATTTTAAAGGAGCCACAAACCAGAGTTTTTTGTCCAAATGGTTCAGCATATATAAATACAACTGGAAATGCGGGACTGGCCAAAGCGGGAAACGGTGATGTATTAACTGGAATCGTTACTTCATTCCTCGCTCAAGGTTATACAGCAGAAGAGGCAAGTCTGTTAGCAGTATACATTCATGGAGCTTCCGCAGATCGAGCGGTTGAACACGTCTCAAAAACGAGTTTGCTCGCTTCAGATGTCATACAACAAATTGGAATAGTGCTTCGTGCGCTGGATGATTAATCTTCATCTTCCTCTTCTTCATCATCGAAGTTGAAGAAATTTGCATTGTCTAAATCGTCCAGATCCTCATCGTCGTCGCCGAAGAAGCGGTTGTTTTTACCACTTTTCTTATACGCACTCATTTTAGGCTTCTTCGCCTTTCCTTCAGCGCTTTCCTTTGGTTTCTTATCCTTATCCGGACCACGGTCCTTCTTACGGTCTGTTTTAAACGGATCCTCAGCAGGTGGTGGAGGTGCGAAACCTCCTGAATCGCGATTGTCAGGTCTTTCCGAACGTTCTGTATTGGCAGGACGGGAAAACGAATTTCCTTGCTCTCTGTTTCGATTAAAATCAGGGCGGTTTTCTCTAGGTGGTCTATTGTCCGGACGTTGTTCGGCTTCTTTGACGGCAATAGGTCTGCCATTCATTAAGGAACCGTCTAAACCTTTAATAGCAGACATCGCTTCATCGCGATCGCTCATTTCAATAAATCCAAATCCGCGTGATTTACCTGTCTCCCTGTCGGTGGCAACTGTGGCTTTGATTACCGTTCCGTATGCCTGAAATGCTTGTTTTAACTGTTCACTTGTTATGTTAAAATCAAGCTTGGCAACAAAAATACTCGTCATATAGATGAAATAGCCGTGTTTAAGCTGAAGTAATTCTTATTTCGGTCGAAAATAGGACTTTTTTTGGAGAGCAAAGAAAAAGGAGCATTATTTTTAGAAAAAAAAATATGAAAGCGATCGTTTTAGGCGCTACAGGCCTTATCGGAAATGAGCTGCTTCAACTACTGGAGGAAGATATCCGTTTCGAAAAGATCGAATTGATCTCTAGAAGGGAGTTGGAATTGAAGGAAATGAAAGTGGTCAATCATGTTGTAGACTTTGATAAGATGAAATCACTTCCTATCGATGGGCAATGCGATGTGTTGTTTGTGGCATTTGGAACCACATTGAAAACCGCGGGATCTAAGGATACACAATGGAAGATTGATGTAGATATTCCCTCAAAAGTGATGAAACTTGCAAAAGCAAACGGGGTAAAACAATGTGTGCTGATCTCTGCGATGGGTGTATCGGAGCGTTCGCCATTCTTCTACTCACGAATGAAAGCAACTCTGGATAGAAATGCCAGAGAAACAGGTTTTGACAAGCTGATTATCCTCAAACCGTCCGTGCTTGAAGGTTTCAGAAAGGATGAAAGATTTGGTGAGAAGTTGTCAGTGGCAGTTGGGAATGTGTTGGGGAAAACCGGCTTGATCGATAAATACAAACCTGTACAGGCTATGAAAGTGGCTCAATGTATGATCCAGGGATTGTTGGAGTTGCCCAACGGGACCCATGAGATCCATTCTGGCTTGATCCATGCCTATGCCGAAAGGTTTAAACTTCAACCTTCGGAAAAAAGTGAATAGCGATTTTACTTTTTCTCCTTCAACAGGTCTCGGATTTCTGTCAGTAGCTCCTGATCTTTAGACAAGGTTGCTGCTTTCGCTTCGTCATCCGCTTTTTTCTTTAAGGCGCGATTCATTGCTTTAACCAGAAGGAAGATAATAAAGGCGGTAACAACGAAATTGATCACCGAAGCGAGGAATTTACCATAAAGCACACCATTCCAACCCAGATTTTCCAGTTTATCGACATGTAAGGCTTGCATCACTGGTTTTAGAAGTAATGGGGTGATCACATCGTTGATGAGCGATCCGACAATGGCTGAAAAAGCGCCCCCGATGATAACGGCCACAGCGAGGTCGATCACGTTGCCGCGCATAATGAATGATCTGAATTCTTTGAGCATATTATTGAATTTTAAAAGGTTGACGTTGCATCAATGAACGACTCAAGGTGAGTTCGTCCGCATATTGTAATTCTGTCCCAACTGCCACTCCTCGTGAAAGCGAAGTAATGAGCACTTGTTTATCAGTAAGCTTTTTGAATAAATAGAAATTCGTTGTATCTCCTTCCATGGTCGGACTCAATGCAAAGATGATCTCGGTGACGGTTCCGCTTTGCGCCTTTTCAACCAGCGATGTAATGTTCAGATCCGAAGGGCCTACACCATCCATGGGGGAGATGATTCCACCGAGCACATGATATATTCCTTTGTACGATTCCGTCGATTCGATGGCGAGCACATCCCTAATGTCTTCCACTACACAAATGATGGCGTGGTCTCTTCTTGGATCGGAGCAGATCGAACATACTTCATGGTCACTGATGTTGCCACATGAATTGCATTTTTTGATGTGTGCCTTCATTTCCAGAATGGCCTGAGCAAATTGTTCCACTTCCTGATCGCTGCGGTTCAACAGCTGCAATACTAAACGTAATGCCGTTCTTTTCCCGATTCCCGGCAAGGAGGAAAGTTGCTCTACGGCGTTTTCAATGTATCTGGAAGGGATTTTCACATTGTAAAATTAATGAAACTACCCACTTTTCTTTTGCCGCAAAAGAAAAGTGGCAAAAGACCACGAAGTAGAAGCGTAGCTAAAACTCGGTGCTGTTTATTTCTCTCTACGCTCCAATCTTGAAATTCGACCGTTTCGGTGATCCTTCGGCTTCCTCACGGTACCCAAATTTCAATTCAATACGCTTTTTCGAAATAAAAGGCACCATTTAATTCTACGTCTCAACTTAATTTAAAAGATCACTTTTACACAGAACCAGTCTGCAAACCAAGCGGAGATGCGCATGCACGAAGCGAAGGTTTGTCCCTTCGGTTAACTCAGGGCAAGCGCAGGTGCCAACGGCAGGTTCCTTGTAAAAGTGAAAGGGCTTTTGCTACTTTTAGCCCGATAAAAGTAGAAGAGAATAAAATACTATTTTTGCCATCCATGTCCAAAGACCTCAACATCCGCAATAAAAAAGCCCGCTTCGAATACCACTTGATGGATACCTTCGTTGCAGGAATCCAACTCGCGGGTACAGAGATCAAAAGTATCCGTAAAGGAAAAGCATCGATCATGGAAGCTTATTGCGTGATACAGAAAGGGGAGGTGTGGATTCGGAACATGCACGTTTCAGAGTATGAAAACGCTTCCTTCTACTCCCACAAACCGCGCGCTGACCGCAAATTACTTCTCAATAAAAAAGAGATCGCCAAAATTGAAAAGTTCCTTCAGGTAAAAGGAAACACCCTCATTCCATTGAAAATGTTTCTATCCGAAACAGGCTGGGTAAAAGTAGACATCGCCCTCGCTCAAGGTAAAAAACTCCACGACAAACGCCATGACCTCAAAGAAAAAGACGATAAGCGCGACATGGATCGGGCGATGAAGAGGTGAGGTAAATTCCTGAGTTTATTTTTGATATTCGATTTTTAGGAGGCTCTATAACCCCTTTTCAAG
>CAIYQV010000411.1 GCA_903928365.1 uncultured Flavobacteriia bacterium | reverse complement strand
GGGAGGCTGCCTTAATTATGAAGTGTCCCGACGTTGCTGCCTTGTTAGAGCTGAATAAAAAATACCAATTAATTCCCGAATCAGAATTGATGTATTTTACGTCTTCTGATGAAATCAGGACACTTTTGGATAGGCCTGTTCGCGTCTGCGGAATGGTACGTAATCAGGGGCAGCCGGGAGGTGGTCCATTTTGGGTGAAAGAAGGAGATAGAATTACTAAGCAGATCGTTGAAAAGGCTCAAATCGCCAGTACTTCGGAACAACTCAACCTGCTAGTAAAAAGCACTCATTTCAATCCTGTTATGATTGCAGCTTGCCAATATGATTTTAATGGAGGAAAATATGATTTAGATTCCTTTATAGATTCAACCAAGTATTTTAAGGTATCCAAAACGCATCAAGGAAAAAAGATTGGTTACATTGAGTTGCCAGGGCTTTGGAACGGTTCAATGGCTAATTGGAATACTATTTTCGTTGAAATCCCCACTGCTGTGTTTAGTCCGGTAAAAACAATTCTCGATCTGTTAGAGTCAGACCATCGCCCTTAACTAAAATTGTTTTCCAAGGTGTGCTAATTGCAATCGTAAAATAGCAGCCATGTTGTTACTATCCATAAAGGCGGTGTCAGAGTGGTATTTGGATAATTCTGTTGCGAGTTGAGTTATTTTTTCCTGAGTCGAAAGCGTTTCTCTTTCCATCGTGGATAACAGATCTTCGAGAATGTCATTCGAATGCTTCATTCGTCTTAATAATCTTGAGCGTTCTTCGATCTGGTACTGATGGATGGTTCGTTCATTCAGTACTTCTCCTGCGAGAGAAACCAGCACATTGTTTTCTTTGAAAAACTGAGGTAAATAAAAGGTTCGTTTGCCTTCGTAACATTGTTGATCAAAATCAATACTTCTTATTCGATATTGAACATCATCGAAGTCATGCGTGATCTCAACAACATAATTGTAGGATCTCATGTCGCCCAGTAACGTATAAAAACAACGCTCGTTGAATTTGATAAACTCTTTCGTGAGCCTCGTTTTGTTTGTTTTTTGGTGCTTCAATTCAAAACTTATGAAATCATCACCTGGAATTCCTGAAATATGCTCTTCGATCAAGGTAGTTTGATCTATGAAATAGGTGACGCGATTTGGCGAAAGTATATCCTCCAGTTCAAGTCCGAAAATGCGTGAAACATCCGTTTTCTTGACATAGAAATAATCGTAGTTATCGTTAAAATTATTGATGATACGGATACGAAAAGGATTTGAATTCCCGAACAAGCAAAAGTCTACGCGGTCTACCCTTAAGTGTTCGATCACTGAAATGTCTCCCTCTGTTTTGAGTAATGAATAGATCTGACAAAGACAGCTGCTGATTTCCTCAAAGTCCTCCTGGTCATAAAAGACAGAAACCCAAAGCGTTTTACCAATGGGGAAGGATTCCCGGTAACGGAGCAAACGGTCGTATGAAATAGGAAGGTTTTCAGTGCGACCATACTTCTGAAGGTAACGTTGCACGTTTTCTGTTAGAGGGTAGCAGGCTTTTTTCTCTAAAGGTTCTTCCATAAGGTGTTAATGGAGTTTTTGTCTTTTAAGAAGGTATTTCAAGAGCACACCATCGTAGCCGTTGTTTATATCAGCTGGCATGAAATCGATTCGGTGGTTGGCACAACGTAATTTAATTTCTTCAAAATAGCTCTGGATCGAATGGATGTATTGTTCCTTGACTTCTTCAGGGCGAATCTTCAAATGTTCACCTGTTTCCATATCGATCAGTTCGTAAGGACGATCCTCAAGTGTGAAATCGATCTCAGTGGATTTTTGAGTCACGTGAAAAAGTATTACCTCGTGTTTATTGTGCTTCATGTGTTGTAAAGCACCAAAAAAATCATCTATTTTATCCGGGTTATCAAGTAGGTCTGTAAATAGAATGATGAGACTTCGTCGATGACAAAGTTCGGCAATATCATGGAGTGTTTTAATGGTGTCCGTGCTGCGTTTCAGTTCATCGGTGTATCCACCAAGATTCTTTTCCAGCTCACTGTAAAGATAGTGCAGATGTGCGGTGGATGATTTAGCCGCAGTATGCAATTCAAGTTCATTCGTAAACAGAGATACCCCAACTGCATCGCGCTGTCTTCTTAATAACTCGATGAGCGAAGCGGCAGCATAAACAGAAAAAGTATACTTGTCAGGATTCCCATTTTTGGGAAAGAACATCGAACCAGAACTATCAATTACGATCTGACAACGTAAGTTGGTTTCTTCTTCATATTTTTTAGTGAAAAGCTTCTCACTTCTTCCGTATAACTTCCAATCGATATGACGTGTGGATTCACCGGTATTGTACAGTCGGTGTTCGGCAAATTCGACAGAAAATCCATGATAGGGGCTTTTGTGCATCCCTGTTATAAAACCTTCAACAACTTGCTTGGCAAGCAATTCGAGATTTCCGAATTGTGCGAATTTTGATCGGTCGATAGGATTGCCCATGATCAAATGTAGTCATTTTTCCAGTTCTTTGGAAGAAGTGAGTACGCGTGAACTTTTAGGTCTATGGTGCGGAATTTCTTTCGAATTGTTAACTTTCGGGCATTGTGTTGAATGTAGAACGGTATATAATTGTATTTCTGGTAAGTATGCAATTGGCAAATGGGCTGAATGCTCAGACCATTGAACCAAAACATACTTTTAATGTCGAGGTAGGACTCCCCAATGGGTTCTCAAATCCAGCGTTCAAATCTATAATGCAAGGGCTGGTCAATCTTTCTACCTACTATCAGTTTGATTTTAAGAATCATTTAACTGTTGGAGCAGGAATTCGTTACAGTTATTTCACGATCAACGAGTTTAAGGTTCCATCACCAGTTTACGGAGGGGTTCATGTGGCGGGTGGATTTGTGAAAATGGGTTGGCAGAAATTTCTCAGTGATCGTTTTGCTACTGATATAGGATTTAAAGTAGGCTACAATCAGCAGTTTTTTGATACGGATCGAAATGATACGTTGGGCGTTAATCCATTGAAAGTAGACTGCATCTATACGGAGCCATCTTTGGGCTTGATCCTTACGGCTGATGAGCAGAATTCATATCGGTTTTTTGCTTCTTATGGTTTTAGTGGCTTTGGGTTTAAACCATCTATGATTGGCTTGGAAACGTTTGGTGGCTATGACCCCGTTGATTTTAATAAGGTTACAGGAGTGTTAATCATCGGATTCGGCTACACACATTACTTTAAAAAGGACTGATTCGTCTAAAAATGTTGATCCGGCCAATCAGAAAAGAGGATAATGAAGCGATTGCCAGGGTGATTCGCAGTTCTCTTGAAGAATTTGACGTGGCTTTACCTGGCACTGTTTATACAGATCCAACCACCGACGATTTGTATTCGCTTTTTCAAAATGCACAAAGTAAGTATTGGGTGATTGAGGTTGAGGGCGAAGTGGTAGGGGGTGCGGGAATTTTTCCCACAATGGGACTTCCTTCCGGATACACGGAATTGGTTAAGTTATATATTCTGGAAAGTTATAGGGGAAACGGCTTAGGCCAACGTTTAATAGAATTGTGCATTCAATCAGCCAGAATTGCCGGATATCAATGGATTTATTTGGAAACGCTTCCTGAGCTCGGTAGGGCAGTGAGTTTGTATGAAAGGATGGGGTTTGAGATTTTAACTAATCCTTTGGGTAATTCTGGTCATTTCGCCTGCTCAATTTGGGCTAAGAGAAAAATTTAACGAGACTGAAAAACCATCAAAATAAACATTTAATACATTGTGAATCAATAGTATAAATGTGTTATTAACAATTTCATATTAATTTAATTTTCTTTTCCAAAATTTGGAATTAACGTAGCTTTGTTGTAGTATTGATAAGATGAAACGGTGTTTTTTACATTGATTGATCCTTAAAATGCACTTATGATAGGAAGACTACGCTTATGCTTACATTCGGAAAAAGTGCCAGTGAGGTTAAATAATGCCTCTCTGTTTTTGATCCCTTCAAAAGTTTTTTCTTCAAATAGAAACTTATTTACAAACTCCTCGTACAAATCGCGTACTGGACATTCTGTTCAGGAAGTTTTGTTTAATAAACTATGATTATGAAACGATTACTTACAAAGTTGGCAACAGTTGTTTCTGCAGTGGTACTGTCAGGAACTGTGGTTGGACAAACCTGTACTCCGGATGAAACTCCGCCGAATATAGCTTCCTGCCCAACGACCCCTCAGAATTTCGTTACCAACACCGGTTGTACCTATGTGCACAGTGGCACTTCTCTCGATCCTAGCGGGTTGAGTGATAACTGTATGTTGGTACCAAATGCTAGGTATAATTTAACGGGAGCGACCACAGGAACTGCTGTCAATCAATCTTTGAATGGTAAAACATTTAATAAAGGTGTGACGAATGTTTTGTGGACGGTTTATGATAATGCCACACCTGCAAACGAAAATTATTGTGTAGTTCAGGTTGTAGTTACGGATGCTACGGCTCCAACTATAACTTGCGGAGCATCTGGTCTTCAGACGGTTTTTGCTGATGCTGGAGAATGTAATTATACAAAAATTGGAACAGGTTGGGACCCTACAGCTACCAGTGATAATTGTTCAGTTGCTTCCGTTCGATGTACATTAACTGGTGCTACTACCGGATCCAGCTTAACGACACTAGCAAATGTTGATTTTAATTTAGGGACAACAACTGTGACCTGGACAGTCACCGATGGCGGGATAGGTACCACTTCCACGCCAGCTAACACTACAACTTGCAGCTTTACAGTAACTGTTGTGGATAATCAGTCTCCACAATTAACTTGTAACAATACCTCTAATCAAAGTCTCAATACTGACCCAGGACAGTGTACTTTTACGAGAACAGGTACGGGATGGAATGCCACTGCAACTGATAACTGTATCGTAACATCTGTTCTGTCAACTTTAACCGGTGCAACAACTGCTACCGGATTAACTACATTAACGAACCAGGCGTTTAATGTTGGTTTGACAACAGTTACATGGACTGCTACGGATGGCTCAGGTAATACAACAACTTGTTCATTTACTGTAACAGTAACAGACAATGTCGCTCCCGTGGTGACAACATGTCCGTCAAATCAAACGGTTAACATGAATGCGGGTCAGTGTACTTATACTCATGCTGGACCAACATTTAATACCGTTGCAACAGATAATTGTGCCATTACGTACAGTTACGCTTTAACCGGAGCAACCATTCTGCCAGTCGGAGGTTCTACTTTGGCGGGTCAAGTATTTAATACGGGTACAACCAATGTGTTGTGGACAGTCACGGATGTTTCAGGTAATACCGCAACCTGCACGTTTGATGTAACTGTAGTTGATAACCAGAACCCACAAATTACTTGTGGAGTGACTACAACTCAGAATGTATTAGCTGATGCTGGTGTTTGTACCTACACAAAAACAGGAACAACATGGAATGCAACTGCAAATGATAACTGTCTGGTTTCAACCCTTACATGTGATCTTGCAGGAGCAACAAACCTTACAGGTTTGACAACATTAGATGGTGTTCAATTCGGCCTTGGAACTACGACAGTTACCTGGACTGCTACAGACAACTTTACTCCAGGAAATACTTCTACTTGTTCTTTTCAGGTAATTGTTACAGATGATCAAGATCCTTTATTGACTTGTACGGGTAACCAGATTGTAGACATGGATCTGGGTGCTTGTACTTATACTAAGACAGATGCAACCTGGAATGCACCGGCTACAGACAACTGCCTTGTTAGTTCTAATAATTATGCCTTGACAGGAGCAACAATTGGTTCAGGGTCTTCGTTGAGTGGTGTTCCGTTTAATTATGGTGTGACTACAGTTACTTGGACGGCTACAGATAACTCTGGAAATACAACAACGTGTAGTTTTACAGTTACTGTAAATGATAATCAGTCTCCAGTAATTACTTGTTCGGGTGATCATCCTGCAAATATGGATGCAGCACTTTGTACTTATACACAACCTGATGCATCTTGGGATCCAATTATTTCTGACAATTGTCCTACCACATTGACTTATGTTTTGTCTGGAGCGACTACAGGTTCAGGTTCTAATTCATTATCTGGAGAAACTTTCAATAATGGAGCAACAATAGTTACATGGACCTTGGATGATTCTCATGGGAATACGGTGACTTGTTCTCAAACTATAACTGTTACGGACGCTGAACTTCCTGTGATCACTCAATGTGGTCCCGGTGCAAATACAACTGTTTCTGCGGATGCCGGAGCTTGTAATTATACAAACACGGGAGTTGCTTGGGATGCGTTGGCTACAGATAATTGTGGCGTCGCTACCATAACTTATAATATTACAGGAGTTACAACTGCATCTGGAAATACTTCAACTAATGGTGTTGTATTTAATCTGGGTACATCTACTGTTGATTGGGTCATTACAGATGTAAATGGAAATACTTCAACGTGTACTTATGATATTACTGTAAATGATACAGAGCTTCCTGTAATTGTTTGTAATCAGGCTTCAGACGTGTCTCTTCCAGCCGATTTGGGTGGATGTACTTATACGTATACTGGTACAGGTTGGGATGCTACGGCAAATGATAATTGTGGTGTAGCAACGGTTATTTATACCCTCACGGGTGCTACTACAGGTTCTGGAACCACGTTAGACGGTGTCGTATTTACAGGTTTAACGAATGTCTTGTGGACTGCGACAGATGTAAACGGAAATACATCGACTTGTTCATTCAACGTGCTTATTCAGGATACCGAGATACCGACTATCAGCTGTGTGTCTTCAACGAGCGTTAATACGGACGCAGGTGCTTGTACATACACAAACACTGGTACTGGTTGGGATGCAACAGGAACAGATAACTGTACAATTACTTTTAGCTATGATCTTACGAATGCTACTACTGGAACTGGTTCATCACTTGACGGTGTCGCATTTAATTTGGGTACTACAACTGTTACTTGGACTGTAACAGATGGTGCAGGTAACACTGCTACGTGCTCGTATGATGTAACAGTTACAGATATCGAATTACCTGTTGTAACGCTATGTGGAGCAGGAGATCAAACTGTAAATATGGATGCTGCGGCATGTACGTATACTCAAGCGGATGCTTCTTGGGACGCACTTGCTTCTGATAACTGCACAGTTACTTCACTTAACTATGTTCTTTCGGGCGCAACTTCAGGAACTGGTTCAACAACTTTATCTGGAGTGGCATTCAATTTTGGTGCGACTCAAGTAGATTGGACTATCACTGATAACTCTGGTAATACTGCTACATGTTCTTATACAATTACGGTAGT
>CAIYQV010000410.1 GCA_903928365.1 uncultured Flavobacteriia bacterium | reverse complement strand
CTTATCTTTTTGGTTGTGATTTCCAGTTTTAAAAAATCGCGGTTCCCAGGATGGGAGCGATTTGTGTTGAGATAGAAGTGTTTTCCGTCTTTTGAGAGCACCACGCCGTGAACTTCCCATTTTCCTTCGGTTATTGGAAATGTTCGCTGGATAGATTTGATGAGAGGTGATGTATTGTGCAGGTAAAGATGAGAGTATCCTGTCTTTTCTGATTGAAAATAAATGGTCTGGTCATCGTGAAGCCACCCCAGCGTACCTTCTTCGGTATTCCAACTGGAAATCCCTGGGCCACCTATCCATGCTTCATCGTGCTGATGATCGATCTCTTTAAACTGTCCGGTTGACAGATCTATCAAAATGATCCAACGGTCTTTATTGTCATAGGAGCGCACATCGCAAACAGCTTCATTTCTACTTTTGGCAAACTTTAGTGAGTGCATGACGACCTTACGATCTTTGTCATATGGAACGGTGTCATTCAAATAAGCCGGTTTCTTCCTTATGTCGCTCAGTTTGGAAAGATCAACGAAATAAATAGTGTCCTTTTCGAGATTTAAAATTCCCAGTCTGTGGGTTGGTTCCTCTGTTCCGACTTTAGCTCTCGCTGATGACGGGTAAGTGTATCCATTAGATGTAATATGATGTTCAACCTTCGTGTCTGTCTCTTTGGGATAATCCGACAATCTGAAGGAGATAAATTTACCGTTGGGATGGATCTGCAGATTTTCGATCTGATCTTTGCCTATGTAAAAGGGCGATGCATCCCGAAAAAAGGTTGTCTCTTTCGATTTTTCCCAGGTATCCTGCTCGTTCTTATCACGAATGAATTCAAAGAGCTCTGATTGTTGCTTCATTAAAAAAGTGGAGTCCTTCCTTTTATCTGGCTCATCCCCTGATCTGAAATCCGAAAGTTGCAAAATACTTCCCTCTTCCTTGTTATATTGGAACAGATTCAGTTCCGACTGAAAAAAAACGATGGATGAGATTGTTGCTCGTTGAACTGAATGCAAGTCGGAGGAGGATGAATAGATGCGTAAGAGTTGCTTTGTTTTTTTGTCGAAGCGCGTGAGACTTCCATCAATGATCTGATATTGATCTGAAAAAGCAGACTGGCTTGGGTCGAATTCAAGAATGGATTTTGGATCTGCCAAAACAGGTTTGCTTCCTTTTAGCGCTGGTTGATACTCGTAAATTGAATTTCCCGGTTCATTTTTCGGATTCCAATCAAAATAGATTTTGCTACCGTCAATACTCCATCTGACATTTTCGGGCTGATGACCAATAAATTCATTGCCTTTCATGATTTCCTCCAATTGAAGAACAGATGCGTTTGGAATCTTTTGAGCAAGGATGTCTGAGACCAGAAAGGTCACGCAGCTAAGAATATAAATTCGAAAAAATGACATGTCGTAAATTTACAAAAGAGTAGGTTTGTAGTGTTGCATTGTAATAATTATTGAGAGTTTGTTGTGCGATACCTTGATTTCATTATCTTTGCACCCCAATTATTTATAAACCGGGGTTTCGCACCCCACATTGTAAACTTACATTATGGCAACTCGAATCAGATTGCAAAGACACGGAAAGAAAGGAAAAGCTTTCTTCCATTTGGTAGCTGCAGACAGCAGAGCTAAAAGAGATGGTAAATTCATCGAAAAATTAGGAACGTACAATCCAAACACGAATCCTGCAACAATCAACATCAACTTCGACCGTACGTTGAACTGGGTACAGGTAGGTGCTGAAATGTCTGATACAGCTCGTGCAATCCTTTCTTACAAAGGAGTTTTGTATAAAAATCACCTGTTGAATGGTGTGAAAAAAGGCGCTTTGACAGCGGAACAAGTAGAAACAAAGTTTGCTGCTTGGGTTGCTGAGAAAGACGCAAAGATCAACGGTAAAAAAGATGGTTTAGCGAAAGGTGCAGCTTCTGATAAAGCAGCGCGTTTAAAAGCTGAAGCTGAAGTAAATGCAGCGAAAGCCGCAGCAATTGAAGCGAAGAATACCGTTGTTGAAGAGGTAGCAGATACAGAAGTTGAAGCACCTTTAGCTGAAGAGGCAACAGAAGATGCTCCAGAAGCAACAACAGAGGAAACTCCTGAGGCTGCAGCTGAAGAAAGCGCAGAAGAAGCGGCTTCTGAAGAATAAGAAAGACGTGAATGAATAAAGCAGATTGCTTTCATTTAGGATACGTAGCGAAACTTCACGGATTTAAAGGTGAAGTTTCGCTGTTTTTAGACGTTACCAATCCGGAAGATTATCAAACGCTGGATGCGGTTTTTATTGAGATCAACGGACAACTTTCTCCCTTTTTCGTTGAATCTTTCAAGTTGAAAAACAAAGGTTTTGCAGCTGTCAAATTCGAAGGTGTGAATGCCGAGAACGACGCGCGCTTATTGCTTCGAAAAAATCTTTTCCTTCCGGCGCAAATCCTCCCTAAACTTTCCGGGACTCACTTCTACGATCATGAAGTGGTTGATTTCACCGTTGTGGATGTCAATTTCGGCGAGGTAGGTAAGCTTAAATCTATTGTCGATCTTCAAGTGAATCCTTTGATCCAGATTATGAAAGATGAAAAAGAAGTGCTTATTCCCCTGATTGAAGGAGTTGTGGTTGAATTGGATCGAAAGAAAAAGGTCATGACCATTGAAGCACCGGCCGGTTTGATCGAGCTATATTTAGGCTGACAGCCATGAGCGTCTTCCGATTTAAACAATTTACGATCATTCAGGAAAAGAGTGCGCTAAAAGTCGGAACCGATGCCGTCTTGCTAGGTGCCATGGTGTCACCAGTTCAAGAAGGTCATATATTGGATGTCGGTAGTGGGACCGGCGTGCTTTCATTGATGATGGCTCAGCGCAGCCAAAAGGCGCTAATTGATGCGATAGAACTAGATCAATTCGCTGCTGAAGAGTCTTTATCGAATTTTAAAAACAGCGCTTGGTCGGATAGGTTAAAGCTTCATCACGCAGATTTTTTCAAATGGACTTCGGATAAAGAGTACGATCTCATCGTTTCAAATCCTCCGTTTTATTTGGATGGATTGAAACCGGAGGATGAAAGATCGGCTATCTCAAAGCACGCTGGCTTCGGTTTCGCTGATTTCTTCAGGAAATGCGCTGGATTTCTAAGGCCTGAGGGGATATTATGGATGATCTATCCTTCGAATACCGATAAAGAGATTACTCGGTGCTTTGAAGCTTCGGGATTCCATCTTTCAAAAAAGATTTCGGTATACGGTAAACCCGGGAGATTGAATCGATTCGTAGTGGCTTTGTCAAAATCACCGTGTCCATTCATCGCAGAGGATTTTCTGGTAAGAGATGAAACCAATGCTTATTCCAATCAATATAAGGAACTTACGTCCGGTTTTCACGATAGGGAGTTGTGATTGTTTTGGTCGAACACTTAGAGCAATTCATCATTGTTTTTCACTCAGTTGCCTTTTTTTTTAAATATTCTTAACATTTTGCTCATTCAGACGAAAGGAAAGAATAAATTTGTGGGTGATTTTGTAAGGTTTGACATGGAGTCACTTTCTCAATCAGTAACGTAAAACACACGTTTTTGAACATGAAGTCAAGTGGTATAGATTACTTGCCAATATTACTTCAGATCGGAGTAGTTGGTGGTTTTGTAGTGTTCGTGCTTTTTATCACGCACTATCTTGGACCTAGATTAAAATCCAAAAAGAAAGATGCGAACTGGGAATGCGGTATTGAATCCAAAGGTGATGCACGTTTTCCGGTTTCGATTCGCTATTTCATGACGGCGATTCTTTTCGTACTCTTCGATGTTGAAGTAATTTTCTTTTACCCTTACGCTGTAAATTTTAAAGGATTGCAACTGGAAGGATTACTTGCAGTGATTCTTTTCGTTGTGTTCTTCCTGATCGGATTTTTCTACGTGCTTAAAAAAGGAGCTTTAGAATGGGAAAAATAGAAGACCTTCAAGTGATCAATGGTGAAGGCTATCAGCTTTCAACGTTGGATAAAGTGATTGCCGCTGCGCGAAAGAATTCCGTGTGGCCGCTTCCTTTTGCTACCTCATGTTGTGGTATCGAGTACATGGCAACAATGGGCAGTAATTATGACTTAGCTCGTTTCGGAATGGAACGTATGTCATTTTCCCCACGTCAGGCAGATTTGCTGATCGTAGCTGGTACTATTTCTAAAAAACTGGCGCCAATCCTCAAGCAAGTGTATGAGCAAATGGCCGAACCTAAATGGGTCTTATCGGTTGGTGCGTGTGCTTCGTCAGGAGGTATTTTTGATACATACAGTGTGCTTCAGGGCATTGACAGAGTTATTCCAGTAGATGTATATGTGCCTGGATGTCCGCCGAGACCTGAGCAGATCATTGACGGGATTATGAAAATCCACGAAATGGTGAAGAACGAACCACTTCGCAGACGTTATTCGGACGAGTACAAGTCATTGATGAACAAATACAACATCGAAGGGAATGAAGAGTAAACTGGAGAATAATGCGGTGCTGGAACTTCTTAACGGGAAGTTCGGAGAAAACATCAAGTCCTCGGAACAGCCATTCGACCTCCTAACGGTGGAAGTTACTTCAGAAAGTGCACATGAAGTTGTTTCCTGGTTGAAATCAGAGCCTTCATTGGCCATTTCGTTTCTTACTAATTTGGGTGCTGTTCACTATCCGGATAATCAGGGAAGAGAAATCGCTGTGGTATATCATCTTCATAGCTTGACCAATAACTTTAGAATTCGTCTGAAGGCTTACTTACCCATTGAAAATCCGGAGATAAAGTCTATCACGGATATTTATATTGCGGCTAATTGGATGGAACGAGAAACGTATGATTTCTACGGAGTGCAATTTACAGGTCACCCGAATTTGAAGCGAATTTTGAATGAGGATGCTATGGATTACTTCCCAATGCGAAAGGAATACCATATGGAGGATGCGACAAGAGAAGATAAAGATGACCGATTCTTCGGACGTTAAACGATAGAAAATATGAGTCAGATCGATCAACATACTGGGAAAGAATCATCCGGAATCGTAGCAAGAGATACGATAGATGGTGAGATCGCCACACTGAACTTAGGACCAACCCACCCTGCTACACATGGTATTTTCCAGAATGTACTTCAGGTAGATGGTGAAAAGATCCTTTCTTCTGAACAAACGGTAGGTTATATACACCGCGCATTTGAGAAATTGGCGGAACGTCGCCCATACAATCAGATCACTCCTATAACAGATCGTTTAAATTACTGCTCTTCCCCAATCAATAATATGGGTTGGGAAATGACGGTTGAAAAATTGATCGGAGCCGAGATTCCAAAACGAGTGGATTACATGCGCGTGATCATCATGGAATTGGCTCGAATTGCAGATCACTTGGTATGTAATTCAGTAGTCGGGGTAGATACAGGTGCACTCACAGGATTTACTTATGTATTCCAGGAGCGCGAGAAGATCTATGAACTGTTTGAAGAAGTGTGTGGTTCACGTTTGACAACAAACATTGGTCGTATTGGTGGTTTTGAGCGTGACTTTTCAGATGAATTCTATAAAAAGTTAGATAACTTCCTCAAAACGTTTCCAAAGGTGTTTAACGAGTTTGATAGCTTGTTGAGTAGAAATAGAATTTTCATGGATCGCACCATTGGAGCAGGTCCAATTTCAGCTGAAAGAGCTTTGGAATATTCCTTCACCGGTCCGAACTTGCGAGCAGCAGGTGTGGATTATGATGTGCGAGTTATGAATCCTTATTCATCGTATGAGGATTTTGATTTCATCGTACCTGTTGGAACACAAGGTGATACCTACGACCGTTTTCAGGTGCGACAGGAAGAGATTCGTCAAAGTTTGCTTATCATTGAGCAAGCGTTGAAAAACATGCCTGAAGGAAGTTATAAAGCAGATGTTCCTGATTTCTATCTTCCTCCAAAAGAGGATGTTTATAACAACATGGAAGCCTTGATCTA
Organism: uncultured Flavobacteriia bacterium; assembly: GCA_903928365.1. Lineage (GTDB taxonomy): Bacteria > Bacteroidota > Bacteroidia > Flavobacteriales_D > Crocinitomicaceae > M0103. The sequence continues at coordinate 4,265 of CAIYQV010000410.1, read as the reverse complement.
TCACTTTAAGATCGTGATGGGCGAGACTCCAATCCCGGTGGGTGAAGTGTATCATAGTGTAGAAGGAGGAAACGGGGAATTAGGTTTTTACCTGATCAGTGACGGAGGTAGGTCACCTTACAGACTTCAGTTCAGACGACCATGTTTTATTTATTATCAGGCATATCCGGAAATGATTACTGGTTCGAATATCAGTGATGCCGTCCTGACAATGAGTAGTATGAATGTTATTGCAGGAGAATTAGACGCATAAGTTATGGGAAGTTCACATGTAGACTTGTCGAAAAGACATACTGAAAAGCCTTCTTTCAGTCCGGAAAAACTGGCTGAAGTACAAGCGCTGATGAATTCATATCCCGAAGGGAAACACAAGAGTGCTTTGATCCGAATCTTGCATATTGCAGAAGAGGAGTTTGGTGGTTGGTTGAGTATTGAGACCATGGATTATGTGGCAGAATTGATGAATATTCAGCCCATCGAAGTGTACGAAGTGGCAACTTTCTACACGATGTTCAATCTTGACCCGGTTGGAAAATATGTTTTCGAAGTATGTCGTACAGGACCATGTATGTTGGTAGGAAGTGATCAGATTATTGATTACATCGGTGAGAAATTGAACATCAAAGTGGGAGAAACTTCTTCCGACGGAATGTTTACATTGAAAACGGCTGAATGCCTTGGAGCTTGTGGCTATGCGCCAATGCTACAGTGTGGGAAAAAATTCCATGAGCATTTGACAAAAGAACGTGTCGATGAGGTCATCGCATCTTATCGTGAAGGTAAAGTCCCTAATTAATTCAAAAAGATGGGAAGAAGAATACTTTTAGAGAACGATCATGTACCTGGTATTGAAACAATCGATGTGTACAGGAAACATGGTGGGTACCGCTCTGTAGAAAAAGCACTGAAGAAAATGTCACCTGAACAGGTGGTGGAAGAAGTGCAAAAATCAGGATTGAGAGGTCGTGGTGGAGCAGGTTTCCCTACAGGAATGAAATGGTCTTTCCTGGCAAAGCCGGAAGGCGTTCCAAGATATTTGCTTTGTAATGCAGATGAATCTGAGCCAGGTACTTTCAAGGATCGTTACCTCATGGAGAAAATTCCACATTTGTTGATCGAAGGTATGATTGTTTCCAGTTATGCACTTGGAGCAAATCAATCCTACATCTACATTCGGGGAGAATACATGTGGATCCTCGATATTCTGGAAAAAGCGATTGCAGAAGCTAAGGCAGCCGGATTCCTGGGGAAGAATATTTTAGGTTCAGGATATGACCTTGAATTGGGTGTTGCTCCCGGAGGTGGTGCCTATATCTGTGGTGAGGAAACAGCATTGATCGAGTCATTGGAAGGTAAGCGTGGGAATCCACGCATGAAGCCACCATTCCCAGCGGTTAAAGGATTGTGGGGTTGCCCTACAGTGGTAAATAACGTAGAAAGTATTGCTGCTGTTGTTCCTATTGTGAACGACGGTGGCGAGGAATATGCGAAGATCGGTATTGGAAAAAGTACCGGAACGAAATTAATCTCTGCGAGCGGAAACCTGGTTCGACCGGGCGTGTACGAGATCGACATGGGAATTTCCGTAGAGGAATTCATTTACGGAGATGATTACTGCCGGGGAATTGCTTACAACAAAAAGATGAAAGCGTGTGTTCCGGGTGGTTCTTCTGTTCCAATCTTGCCTGCGCATTTGGTAACCAAAACGGCCGCTGGAGAAGACCGTTTGATGACTTATGAAAGTTTGGCCGATGGTGGTTTCGCTTCTGGATCCATGTTGGGATCAGGTGGGTTCATTGTGTTCGATGAGGATCAGTGTATCGTTCGGAATACGTGGAACTTTGCCCGTTTCTATGCACATGAGTCTTGCGGACAGTGTTCACCTTGCCGAGAAGGAACGGGTTGGATGGAGAAAGTTTTGTATCGACTAGAGCATGGTACAGGAAACTTACACGACATCGATCTGTTGGCAGAGATCAATAAAAAAATCGAAGGAAATACAATCTGTCCTCTTGGAGATGCTGCGGCATGGCCGGTGGCTGCTGCGATCCGTCACTTCCGTGAAGAGTTCGAGTGGCACGTGACCAACAGAGAGGAAGCACAAAGAAAGAACTACGGATTATTGAAAGAATCGGTAGCATAAAAACGAATTAAAAATTCAGAACTATGGTAAAAGTTACCATTGATGATGTGCAGATAGAAGTAGAAGAAGGGACCTCAATCCTTAATGCTGCTCGAAGTGTAGGTGGAGAAATTGTTCCTCCAGCCATGTGTTATTACAGCAAATTGCCGGGAACAGGTGGCAAATGCCGTACCTGCCTTGTGGAGGTTGCGCAAGGATCAGAGAAAGATCCACGCCCTATGCCGAAATTGGTGGCATCCTGCTCAACGAATGTGATGGACGGTATGGTGGTAAAGAACAAAACCAGCGAACGCGTGCAGCAAAACCGTGGTGGAGTAGTGGAGTTTTTGTTGATCAACCACCCTTTGGATTGCCCAATTTGTGACCAGGCAGGAGAGTGTCATTTACAGGATCTTGGTTTTGAGCACGGTGGTGCCAAAACGCGCTATGAGGAAGATCGAAGGACGTTTGATCCAATTGATATCGGCAACAAGATTAAGTTACACATGAATCGTTGCATTCTTTGTTACCGTTGTGTTCATGTGGCTAATCAGTTGACAGAGAGCCGTGTGCACGGCGTACTTCACCGTGGTGAACATGCAGAAATCAGTACCTACATTGAGAATGCGATTGAAAATGATTTTTCAGGAAACATGATCGATGTATGTCCAGTTGGCGCTTTGACAGATAAAACATTCCGTTTCAAGAGCCGTGTATGGTTCCTGAAACCGATGGAAGCTTCTTGCGAATGCACTAAATGTTCAGGGAAAGCGGTGGTTTGGATGTTTGGTAACGAAATTTACAGAGTAACAGCCAGAAAAGATAAATACGGCGAAGTGGAAGATCAGGATGGTAAAACCGGATGGATCTGTAACGACTGTCGTTTTGATAAGAAAGATGTATCAAAATGGAACGTTGAAGGTCCACGTAAGATTGACCGCCATTCAGTCATTTCTCAAGGACATTACCTGAGTCCGCGTTCGGGAGCTCAAAAAACGATCAAGTAAATGGAAACTAGCGAGATCATTGAAAAATTAGGTCTGATCGTAACGCTCTTTGCAGTTACGTTGGGAATTGCAGCCTATGCAACCTATTTTGAAAGAAAGGTGGCTGCATGGTTCCAGGATCGTATTGGTCCGGATAGAGCGGGGCCATTTGGGATCTTCCAGCCTTTGGCAGATGGTGGTAAATTGTTCTTTAAAGAGGATTTTGTGCCGGATCAGGCGGAGAAATGGTTGTTCATTCTGGGTCCTGGTATTGCAATGTTTACGGCGCTGATGACAGGCTCTGTTATTCCTTGGAGCACAGATCTGGCGATGTTTGGTCAGCAGGTGGCACTTCAGGTAGCCGATGTCAACATTGGTATTCTTTTCATCATGGGATTCCTTTCCATTGGGGTATATGGAATTATGATCGGTGGTTGGGCTTCGAACAACAAGTATTCGCTGTTTGGAGCTATCCGTGCGAGTTCGCAGATGATCTCATACGAATTAGCAATGGGTATTTGTGTGATCACCATCGTTATGTTGACAGGTAGTTTGAGTCTGCGCGACATTGTGAACGCTCAACATGGGATGAACTGGAATGTGTTCTATCAACCGGTAGCGTTTGTAGTGTTCTTTATTTGTGCCTTAGCAGAAACAAACCGCGCACCTTTCGACCTTCCAGAATGTGAAAGTGAGTTGATCGGTGGGTATCATACGGAATACGGCTCCATGAAAATGGGATTCTATCTATTTGCTGAATACGTGAGTTTGTTTACTTCTTCAGCGGTGATTTCGGTATTATTCTTCGGAGGATTCAACTTTCCGGGAATGGACCATTTCTCAGGGAATACGCTGGCAATATTAGGTTTGCTCGCGATGTTTGGAAAAACCTTCTTCTTCGTGTTCGTGTTCATGTGGATTCGTTGGACCTTACCGCGTTTTCGCTTCGATCAGTTGATGCATTTGGGCTGGAAAAGTTTGATCCCAATTTCTTTGATCAATTTATTGATCACGGGTTTGGTAGTAGCATTCAGAGAAGGTTGGTTTAATTAAGTGAATGAGCTATGCAGAGTTTAACTGACAGAAAAAAGGTAGTATCCAATAAAAAGATGACGTTCATGGAACGCATTTATTTCCCGGCGATTCTGGGAGGTATG
>CAIYQV010000409.1 GCA_903928365.1 uncultured Flavobacteriia bacterium | reverse complement strand
TTAGTATAACAATCCAAACATCCACAAAGGCATTTGAGTTCCAACCGGAAACTCCAAATCATCCTTAACTACCCATGCATTTTCGATGTCGGCAATCTGCTTTTTTGATTTCCCTTTGCCGCCTACCTCAAAAGTAAATTTATTATCAACGAAAAAATCGCCTTGCTTCGGCATATGAATTTTACTCACCACACTCAATTGAGATAAAAAGAAGGTTTCACGCAGATGTCCGATTTCAACTTGCTGTTCTGCCAGGGCATAAAGCAGATTTGTGTTATTCAGATAAATCTTTTCCGGCTTTTGCAGAATAGAAACACTTCTTCCAGCCGGTTGCAGTAAGGAAATAAGTTTTGCCTCCTCCAAATAGTGAAGGTAATTGTTGAGTGAATTTCTATGTATTGACGTCTTTTCTGCCAGTGCAACTAAATTGGGCTTAAAAGGAACCTGCTGTGCAATCACATACATGAGCTGAAGCATTTTCTTGGCGTTTCTGATATCAAAGTCCTTCAATTCGGCCATATCAAACTCTACAATGGTTCGGATCAACTGATTTATTTTTTGGTGGACCGTATCCTTATCCTCGATCATAAATGGATAATACCCTGTTTGCAAAAATTCATGGAAATATTCCAAAGGTCGAAAAGAGACAGGGAGTTTTTTCTTGATTGCAGCCGCATCTGTTAAAAGCTGTTCCAATGAAATTACAGGCAATTGAATATTGTATTTGAACGACAGAAACTCACGGTAGGATAACCCTGGCAATTCATATACAACAGCTCTTCTACTCAAATCACCCTGTTGTCGGCTAATATCAATGATAGACGAACCAGTGAAAATAATTTTTAGATCCGAATAAAAATCATAGACATTCTTTATTTCGATTGACCAATTTTTATACTTATGCACCTCATCTAGCACAAGAATTTTTCCCCCTTGTTTGTGAAAGATGGATACGGTTTCCTTTAGGCTGTGCGTTGTAAAATATAGATCGTCTAATGAAAAATAAGCCGCTTTTGACACAGGCAGGTTTTGATGTTTTAACCATTGAAGTGCAAGTGTTGTTTTGCCGGTTCCTCTCGCACCTTTAATTCCGATCAACCGATTGTTCCACTTAATTTCATCAAATAAAAATCGCTTAAAATCGTCTTTTATAGTGCTTAAAAGGTATGCTGATTGTTCGAGGAGCGTATTCATTTGCACATCTGTTTAAGCAAATATAATTATTATTTGCATTTCTTGTTGTGCATTTTTAAACTTTATTTGCACATATTAAAGTGCTTATTGATGTGATGGGGAAACCAGTTACGAAGAATATGTATTCCACTCTCTTCGAAGGATTTCAAATCCATAGGGGCGAGGAATCGAAGGATCAAACTCAGATGGTCACTTCCACTTCTTCACAATCCGCTTGATGACTTTCTTGCGGAAGCGTTTGATGACCGTATCGCGTTCGGAAACATTACCGCACTTAACGATATCACTGGCAACGAATTGTCCATTACGGTAGAATAGAAATTCAAAACTCACGGATACCACCTCTTCACGATAGATCGGGAATAGGCTTCCTGCACCAAGTGCGGTATTCAAGTCGTCTTTGCGAATAGATGGTTTGAATCTTCTATCAAATCCCCGCACAGATACAATCACATAGGTATCAATCCCTTTAGCAGCAACCAAACGTTGAATGGAATCTGTAGCCAGCAGTGAAGCATCACTTCCAAGTTTCATCATGTTCAGGGAAGGAATCGCTTTGATGCCCGCATTCGTAAGCATCTCGGTCAGATTGATCTCCACCGTATAGCGGTCTTCCGGTTTGTCGAGTTGTCCTACCACAAGCGCATTCTTCAGGTGCAGATCGGTAAGCTGTGCAAAATAACCAGCGCTACTTAAAACAAAAATTATAGCTAGGAAAACTCTCATGCAATCTGAATTAGAATACCTCTTTAGCAATGGCTTTGACCATCGAAGAATTAGACATGGTATAGTAATGAATACAAGGAACGCCAGCTGCTTTCAACTCTTTCGACTGCTGAATTCCCCATTCCACACCCAATTGCTCCACCTGCTTGCTGTCTTTACATTTCAATAACTCCTTTGACAGCGCCTCAGGATAATCGATCTTAAAGAACTTTGGCAAGAACGTAATATGATCCATCGTTTTGATCGGTTTCAATCCCGGAATGATCGGAACCTGAATACCTATTTCGCGACAAGCCTTAACGAAGTCAAAATATTTTTGGTTGTCAAAGAACATCTGGGTTACGATATACTCCGCGCCCGCATCAACTTTGGCTTTGAGATAAAGCAAGTCAGTAGACATGTTCATGGCCTCGAAATGTTTTTCAGGATAGCCGGCCGTACCAATGCAAAAAGCTGTTGGCTCCAACTGAATGTCATCCATCATGTAATTCCCGCTGTTCATATCC
>CAIYQV010000408.1 GCA_903928365.1 uncultured Flavobacteriia bacterium | reverse complement strand
CTGATACCAGCTCAATTTCTCTGATGCATGTACAACGTTATCTCCGGCCAACGCACTGACAGGAATGAAGGACACTTTTTTGAGACCGATCTGTTTCGAAAATTCCTGATAATCGGCTTTGATCTGTTCGAATACATCTTGTTTGTAATCAACAAGATCCATTTTATTTACACAGATCAAAATATGAGGGATGCCAAGAATTCCTGAAATGATGCTGTGGCGTTTTGTTTGGTCCGTAATCCCATTACGCGCATCGATCAAGATGATCGCCAGATCCGCATTGGATGCCCCGGTGAACATGTTTCTCGTATACTGTGCATGGCCGGGGGTGTCTGCAATGATGAACTTACGTTTCTCGGTAGAAAAATACTTGTAAGCTACATCGATCGTGATACCTTGTTCACGCTCCGCACGCAACCCATCGGTAAGCAATGCGAGGTCAATGTCCGTATCGACACCGGTAGATTTACTCTGTCGTGTCAATGTTTCAATAATATCCGTAGAGATCGACTTGCTGTCGTACAATAAGCGACCGATCAAGGTGCTTTTCCCATCATCTACGTTTCCTGCTGTAAAAAATCTTAGTAATTCCATGTTTTCAATTAACAGTTAACAAATTACAATTGACAATTGAAGAACTGTCAATTGAAGCATTGTCAATTCTTAAAAATATCCCCCCTTCTTTCTGTCTTCCATTGCGGCTTCACTTACGCGGTCGTCCATGCGTGTGGCACCTCGTTCGGAGATCTTTGTTTCTTTGATCTCAGCTATGATGTCGTCCACTGAATACGCTTCACTTTCAACAGCTGCAGTACAAGTCATATCACCTACAGTACGATAGCGCACGTTTCTATTCACGATCACATCCGAAGGCTCGATCGTGACGAATTCATTGGTATTCATCAGCTGACCATTCTCCGTGAGTATGCACTCTCGTTCATGGGTGAAGTAGATCGATGGCAGGTCAATGTTTTCGCGCTTGATATAGTTCCATACATCCAGTTCTGTCCAGTCTGAAATTGGGAAGACACGCACATTTTCTCCTTTATCGATCTTGCCATTGTAGATGTTCCATAACTCCGGACGTTGCTTTTTTGGGTCCCATTGCCCGAATTCATCCCGAACCGAGAAGATACGCTCTTTCGCTCGCGCCTTTTCCTCATCACGACGGGCTCCGCCAATACAGGCATCGAATTCAAATTCTTCGATCACATCCAGCAGGGTGTAGGTCTGCAATCCATTTCGACTTGGGAATTTTCCTCGGCCATCTTGCAGATTACGTACTTTAATGGTGTCTTCTACCTTTCTCACGATGAGTTGCTCACCCAATTTTGCTGCCAGTTCGTCTCGAAAAGTAAGCGTTTCTTCGAAGTTATGTCCCGTATCCACATGCACCAGCGGGAAAGGGAATTTCCCCGGTCTAAAAGCCTTTAAGGCTAAATGTACAAGGCAAATACTGTCTTTTCCTCCACTGAAAAGCAAGGCCGGACGGTCGAACTGACCCGCCACTTCACGCAGGATGTAAATCGCTTCTGCTTCTAATTGATCTAAATAATCCATGTTGTTTTTTAACTTATACTAGGAATGCAACCCGCACTCTTTTTTATCATTTTGTTCCCACCACCAGCGTCCAGCACGAAAATCTTCCCCTTCACGGATCGCACGTGTACAAGGTTGGCAGCCGATACTCACAAATCCTCTGTCGTGCAATACGTTGTACGGGATATTGAACTGCGAAATTACCGCTTTTACTTCATCCAAATTCCAGTTTGCGAGTGGGTTTGCCTTCTGTATTTTTCGTTGTTCATCGAAGTCGATTACAGGTAACTGGCTTCTGTTTTCTGAATGTGCGCTTCGAATTCCGGTGATCCAGCATTCTACCCCTTCAAGTGCTCTATTCAAAGGCTCCACTTTGCGAATAAAACAGCATTCTTTTCGGTTTTCGAGCGATTCATAAAAACTGCTGGCACCTTTCTGAGTAACCAGTTCTTCTACTTTCTCTGTGGAAGGAAAAAAGACTTCAATGTTCTTTTTATAGCGTTCTCTTGTGCTGTTTAATACACTATAAGTCTCAGGAAAAATTCGACCGGTATCCAATGTAAATACACGTATGGGAAGATCGTTACTGAAAATATAATGCGTGATTACCTGGTCCTCCCAACTCAGACTAGTGGAAAAAGCAGCTTTGTCTCCGAAGATCTCAGCAATCTTGATCAAAAGTTGCTCAGCAGGAAGTTCCGCTAAAGAAGGATCTAATTTCATTAGTGAAGGTGTTTTGCGATATCGTAGATCTCATGCCAATCTGCGTGAGATAATTGAATTTTTTCTGCAGTCGCAGCGTTCTGGATACGTTCTTTGTTCAAGCTTCCAATAATCGGAAGTGCACCCAGTTTATGTATCCAGGCCACGGCAAGTTGCTCGATATTGGATTGATACTTCGAGCTGAGTTCTGCCAATGTTTTTCGCAAAGTTCGGGCGTTGGCGTCCGTTCCGTTCAGGATGCGTCCATCCGCCAAAGGACCAAAGGCCATTGGTTTGGAGTAATTTTCTTTTATGAAATCGATACGTCCATCTTTCAAGGCGTTCGTATTCAACAAGTTCAATTCGAAATGGTTTGTCACTACCTCATTGGAAAGTCGGGATGCGAAAAGTTTATGCTGCTGCACATTGAAATCTGAAACGCCGACATGTTTGATCTTCCCACGCAATTGTAAACCGGTAAGGGTAGAGGCCACCAAGTCTACATTCATTAAAGGATCGAATCCATCCAGCAAAAGCACATCTAGGTGGTCTATTTGAAGGTTGACAAGTGATTGCTCGATCTGTTCTTTGATTCCTTTTTCCGATAATTCTTTGTAAACTGTTCCGCCATCAGATTGAGGAAAACGAATCCCGATCTTTGAGAACAAAACGATGCTGCTGCGCTCGATATTCAATTCTTTAAGCGCCTGGCCAACTAATCGCTCAACCTCCCCATTACCATAGGCTGGTGAAACATCAAACGCATTGATGCCTAATTCGAGGGTGTAGGTAAGGATATCTTTAACCTTTTTAAGGTCAAGATCTTCGTTTTCGGTCCATCTCCAGAAACTGTAGATGGCATTGGAAGTTTCAGGGCCAAAATCACTAAGAAGTACTTTTTTCATTAGATTATTGCTTTTATCAGTGTTCGTAAACTTATAAGTATGATCAGAATTCCGACCAGGATGAGTCCTTTTTTAATTGGAATCTTGTTGGAAAGGTAAATGGAGAAGGGTGCTGCTACCATTCCACCAATAACTAGTCCGATAATTACCTGCCAGTGGCTCAGTCCGATCATAAACGAAAAGGTGATCGTACTAACTACGGCAACGAAGAATTTCGCCAAGTGCGCTGACCCAACAGCATAACGTAAATGCCTTCCACCCGCAAGCAATGAACTAGTAACAATAGGTCCCCAGCCACCACCGCCTACGCTGTCTAGAAATCCTCCGGAGAAGGCGATAGGATAAATGTTCTTCACTTTTTTGCGCTTTTTCGGCTTTTTAAATGCGCGCAGGATAATGATAATGCCGAGGGTTAGTGTATATAGGGCAACCATTGGTTTGATTACGCTAAAGTATTCTTTGCTGATAAAGGAAACGGTGATCACTCCAACGACGGTTCCGATCAATCCTGGCCACACGAGCGCTCGGAAGAGTTTCATGTTGATATTTCTGAATCGCATGTAGACTAGACTTGATGAACCGGTTGTGAAAATCTCTGAGGCATGCATGCTTGCGCTGGCAATAGCCGGAGTGATGCCAGGTATGCCCGATCCCAAAAGAAAAGTCGTTACCGAGACACCATAAGCCATTCCTAATGCGCCATCGATCATTTGTGCAATGAATCCGAACATCGCGTATTTCCAGAAATTTTGATCCAGATGGTTATGTATGTCTTGCCACAGAGATGTGAAGTCTTTGTAGGGAAGATAGGAAAATAGCAAGTGCCCGATAATCATTGAAACGATGATCAAAAGGGAATAAATTGATGCTCTTTTGACACGTTTTAAAATCTTTTCCTCTTTAGTAAGTCGGAGATCACTTTGTTTTGTGATTCGGTCGAGTGTCTCAATTTTCGTTTGTAAGTCGCCTTTCAATTGAGTTCGAATACGGTACAGGTTTTCTAAAACTTCGTCTGTTTCTTCAGGGAAACTTTCATTCAGAATCTCTTTGATCCGTTTTGCCATTGTAGGTGACTTACCATTCGTGGAAATAGCGATTTTAAGTTGCCCCTTGCTGACAACTGATCCGAGAAAGAAATCGCAAAGTTCCGGTTTGTCTGCAGCATTGTATAAAAGTCCTTTGGAACGGACTATTTGACCGATTTCTTCCGAAATAAGCTCGTTATTTAAAGCTGAAATAACCAAACGGACATCTTCAAGATCAGAAGGTTCAAATGCTTTATTTACAATCGAAACATTGTCATGGTTTTCAGATAACTGATAGATCTCAGTGAGAATTTCGATTCCAACCAGCTTTACCTGTGCTTCTGGAGAATGTAACAATAAGTTGCTCAATTTCTCCAATGCAACATTTCCGCCACCAATGATCAGTATTGGAAGTTTGTCTGCCTTGAAAAAAAGCGGATACAGTTGGTTTTTATGTGTCAGAATTGAATTCATTTTAATTATGGGACTCTTTAATCTTGCTGTTTTTGAAATTCCAGTTGAGCCTGAATGCCTATGATATGCTGAAAATAGTCAATGCTGGATTGAAGTTGTAATGTGTAAAATGCCGTCAATTTCAAGTGGTTTGTAATACTTGAATTTAATCCTAATGTATACCTCTGTTCAAATAAAGAACTTTGTCCAGGGGTATAAAAAAGTTCTGTAGAAAACTGAGATTTAAATGTTTCAGATAGCTTCTTGATCCAGGTAAGTTGAATTCTCGTTCGGTTTGCAGTATTTCGGTTATTGTATGTTCTGAGTTCGTTTCTCAAACGCACATTTAAACGTGATTTTTTTATTTCAAAATTGGTTGAGTATTGAACGAACCAACGGTTTTCATAGGATGAAATGGTATTGTAATGTTCAAAATAGGCATAGCCTAGTCCAATCCTGTGATCTTTTTTAATTGCTCTGTCTATTGTTAGTCTAAAAAGAGCGGTTCTAGGATTCTGAACGAATTGATCGCACGACCGATAACCAACATCACTTGTAACTCCCCATTTCGCAACTTTATAATTGACAAGCATACTGCTCCAGACATTTTCTGCAAAAGGTCTTTGACTGAAAGTGGCAATTGAATTGAAAAAGAACGATATGACTAAAAGGGTGCGAATCATCAATTATAATTCAAAGTTACATTTTTAGAATGATTTTGAATTTCGGAGATTGCTACCACCTCACCAACAACTATCGTAGCAGGTGCAGGTATGCGGAGTAAATTCACTTGTTTTGAAATACTCTTCGCCGTTCCGATGACGGTGCGTTGTGATGTAAGACTACCATTGCTGATCACCGCGAAAGGGATTTTTTCCTTTCCTGCTTTGGCATACAAGGATGCAATCTCATCTAATTTATTAAGCCCCATTAATACCACAACGGTTCCGTTCAATGAAGCCAATTTGTCTATCTCCGGATTCAATGATCCATCGGAAAGCGTTGCCGTAATCACGGTGAAATGATTGCTTACACCTCGGTGCGTAACCGGAATATTTGCCAGTGCAGGCACCGCGATAGAACTAGAGATACCGGGGATCACATCGACAGGAATTCCAAACAACTGGATGAACTGGATCTCTTCGAATCCTCTACCGAAAACGAAGGAGTCACCGCCTTTTAAACGTACTACATGGCCGTATTTTAAAGCGCTATCCACAATGAGTGAGTTGATCTCCTTTTGAGTGAGTGCCTTCTGACCTCTGCGTTTTCCTACAAAGATGATCTTCGCGTCGGGTGCTTCATCGAGCAATTCTTCATTGACAAGGGCGTCGTACAAGATAACATCTGCCTTTTGGATCGCTTTCAATCCTTTTATCGTAAGCAGTTCCGGGTCGCCCGGGCCAGCCCCTACAAGCGTGATTTTTGGTTCTTTTATAATTGTTTCCATGCTATATCTTTTTTAAATCGTTGTATTTCGTTTTTATTTTTTCGACGAGTTCGGCCATTTCGTTGTTATATTTTGTTGCAAATGACTCGTTTGGTGGAGTTGTATTGATTCGGGTAACATAACCCTGGAAATTGTCTGTCTCCGTAAACCCGAAAGTTGCTCCCAGATGCTTGTCAAAATCTGTAAGGATTCCAATATGCGTATTACAATGGACCTTGTTTTCAATGAGTAGTGCTTTCGCTGCATGGATCGTGGCTGCATAGGAATGATAGATGCTGTCTCCCCACGCACCATTTGAGTAACTTACAGCTGCCAGTTTCAACTTTTCGTCGGCATCCAGTAAGAGCGTAGCGACAAGGTCGATCATTACTCCGGCACATTCACCCACACCAATGGCTGTTTTGAATTTCCCTTCATTTCCCCAATCGATATAATCAGCTTCTATTACTGCTGTGGTATCAGCCAATGGCTTGAGAAGGTCATAGAAATACTTATTCCCTTTGCGATCATAGTATTCATTGAAGGACTCGTCTGTTTCATTGGCCTCATAGTCATTGAACAAGGTGCGAAGAACATCCAAAATGCGTTTGCTGGGAAATTTGATCACTTTTTCTGCTATGCGACCGTGTCCGTTGCCGAGACTTCCACCGCCAAGCAATAATTGCAAAGCGGGAAGGGTACCAT
>CAIYQV010000407.1 GCA_903928365.1 uncultured Flavobacteriia bacterium | reverse complement strand
CCCAAAGATTTTTATTACGATTGATGCGATTCGTTTACACATGTGGTATTCGCTTGTACGCTATCTTCATTCATGTAGCATCTATTTTTAATGCCAAAGCAAAAAAATGGGTAGAAGGCCGAAAAGTGCTTTGGGATAAATTGCCTAATGTCAATCATTCTGAAAAATTATTCTGGTTTCATTGCGCCTCGCTGGGTGAATTTGATATGGCTTTGCCGATAATGTCTGAAATCAAAAAACATTTACCTGACAGCAAGATCCTGGTCACGTTTTTTTCTCCCTCAGGAATGGAACATTACCATAAAAGGACGCATCAGGCAGATTTTGTTTCCTATTTACCAATTGATACCCCTTCAAATGCAAGAAGGTTCATTGATAACTACAAGCCAGATACTGTCTTTTTTGTGAAATACGAATTCTGGACAAATTACATTCTGGAAGCAAAAAAACAGGGAGTCAAAGTGTATTCTGTATGTACGTTGTTTCGGGAAAGTCATCGTTTTTTTAAATGGTATGGAGGGTTTTTCAGGAGAACTTTAAATGCGATTGATTTTTTCTATTTACAGAATCAACAATCCGCTGAACTGTTAGCAAAGATCGGATTGAACAATTCTATTGTGGTGGGAGATACCCGATTTGACAGAGTATTGGCTAATAGTAAAAAGGCAAAATCAAATCAGGCGATCGAAATTTTTCTTGAGGACAAAAAAGCCTGGGTTTTTGGAAGTACGTGGCCTGCAGATGAAGCTTTATTGCACTCGTTGTTAGACAGCTATCCTGAACAGAAAATGATCTTTGCGCCTCATGACATTGCTGAAACCCATATTGTGGGAATCGAAGAACTTTGCAAAGGCAGATCTTGTCGTGTTTCTCATCCGGATCCTTCTAAACAAGTATTAATCCTGAATACAATAGGGCATCTTACAGATGCATACGCTTATGGTGAATTGGCTTACGTGGGAGGTGGTTTTTCAGGGAAGTTGCACAATATCCTCGAGCCTTCTGTTTTTGGTCTACCGGTTATTTTTGGCCCCAAGTTCGATCGCTTTCCTGAAGCTTCGTCATTCATGGAGGTTGGTATTGGTTTTGCCGTTAAGGATGAATCGGATTTACAACGGGTTACAGGAGAAGTGCTAGGTAAGTTAGAATCCATTCGACTCCTGGCAATAAAGAATGTGGAATTGAATAGTGGTGCAGCCGAACGAATTTACCAAAACTTAGCAGTGTAAGATTACTTCTAAGACGCATCAATTAACGGATTTTTAGACCGCTATTTCGTAGACTTCCCTTATCTTTGGACCTTTAATTTTAGGAACAATGCATCCTGTTATGAAAAAGATCCAAATGGTCGACCTGATCACTCAATATGAGAAGATCAAACCTGCAGTTGACACCGCAATACAAAATGTCATTTCTAACGCACAATTTATCAATGGACCCGATGTCGCTGCGTTCCAGTCTGAGTTGGAGTCCTACTTGGGAGTAAAGCATGTGATTCCTTGTGCGAATGGTACGGATGCCTTGCAAATTGCATTGATGGCTTTGGGTTTGAAGCCAGGTGATGAAGTTATTACTCCTTCGTTTACGTACATTGCAACGACAGAGGTGATGGCACTTTTGGGCTTGAAACCGGTGTTTGTGGAAGTGGACAAGGAAACTTTTTGTATCAATCCTGAAACAATAAAAGCGGCGATCACATCGAAAACCAAAGCCATAGTGCCTGTTCACTTGTATGGGCAAGCAGCAGATATGGATCAGATCATGGCGATTGCTGATGAGTTTGGTTTAGCTGTGGTGGAGGATAACGCTCAAGCCATTGGTTGCGATTACCATCATCAGGATGGGCGAATTTCAAAAACCGGTGCGATTGGAACAATTGGATGTACGTCTTTCTTCCCGTCAAAAAATCTGGGATGCTATGGTGATGGTGGTGCTATTTGCACAAATGATGATGAACTGGCATCGAAAATGCGCATGATTGCCAATCACGGTCAAAGCAAGCGCTACTATCATGATGTGGTAGGTTGCAACTCACGTTTGGATACAATTCAGGCAGCGGTGCTTAGAATTAAACTTCGTGAACTGGATGATTACATCTCAGCTCGCCGAAAAGCAGCCGATTATTATGATCAATATTTTTCTTCTTTTTCTCAAATTCAAACTCCTGTCCGAAACGCCAATTCAAAACATGTGTTCCATCAATACACTTTGCAATTGGAAGGTATCGATCGCAATGAATTGAGTGCCTATTTGGCTGAAAAAGACATTCCATCCATGATCTATTATCCGGTACCTGCGCATCGACAAAAGATGTTCAGTGCGTTTGGAAGTGAAAATACAAACTTACCGGTAACAGATTGGCTTACAGAGCGTGTGCTTTCTTTGCCAATCCATACGGAATTACAGGATGAGCAATTGGAATTCATTTGTTCTGAAATAAAGAAGTTTATAATTGGTTGAAAGTTAAAAGTTGAAAGAGATGAAATGTAAAATCTTTCAACTTTACAAATGATATTATGGCAAGTTTTAAGAGTTTTGAAGAAATAAATGCTTGGAAAAAAGGACACTCTTTGGTCTTGGAGATTTATAAGTTTACCAACTTGTCAAAAGAATTGAGAAATGATTTCGGGCTAAGAGATCAGTTAAGAAGGTCTGCGGTGTCAATAACTTCCAATATTGCGGAAGGGCATGAACGTAACTCAAAAAAGGATTTCGCAAGATTCTTAAATATGGCCAAAGGATCAGCTGCAGAGTTAAGGAATCAAATTTTGATCGCGCGTGACCTGAAATATATTTCGGACCAGGATCACAAGAGATTGCATTCAGAGCTAATCGAAATTGGAAGTATGCTATCTGGATTGAGAAAATATTTATTAAACGAACAATGAAATAAGGAGTAGAAGAGAGAACTTTCAACTCTCAACTCTCAACTTTGAACTTACATTTATTATGAAAAAAATTGCAGTCGTAGGGACAGGTTACGTAGGTTTGGTTACTGGCACCTGTTTTGCCGAGACGGGAAATCAGGTCGTTTGTATTGATATTGATTCCAAAAAGGTGGAGCGCATGCGAAATGGAGAAATTCCCATTTACGAGCCTCACCTAGATGTGCTGTTCGAGCGAAATATCAAGGCTGGAAGACTTTCGTTCACGACAGATCTGAAAAGCGGCATTGAGGAAGCGGAAATCATTTTCCTGGCATTGCCTACACCACCGGGAGAAGATGGTTCTGCTGATTTGTCATACATTCTTGGTGTTGCCGACCAACTTGGTAAAATACTGGAAGATTATAAAGTCATAGTTGATAAAAGTACAGTTCCTGTGGGTACTGCTGATTTAGTTCATGAGGCAATCGCAAAAAATGCTCAGGTGGATTTTGATGTGGTCTCAAACCCGGAATTCTTGCGTGAAGGATTTGCAGTGGATGATTTTATGAAACCTGATCGCGTGGTGATCGGTTCATCGTCTGCTAAAGCGAACAAGATCATGGAGCAGTTATACAAGCCTTTTGTGCGTCAAGGGAATCCGATCATTTTCATGGATGAGAAATCAGCGGAATTGACGAAGTATGCGGCCAATTCCTTCCTCGCTACAAAAATTACATTCATGAATGAGATCGCCAACTTCTGTGAAAAAGTGGGCGCGGATGTAGATAAAGTGAGGATTGGTATCGGATCAGATGACCGCATTGGCAAACGATTCCTTTTTCCCGGAATTGGGTACGGAGGATCATGCTTTCCAAAGGATGTGCAAGCATTGGTCAAGTCAGGAAATGAGGCGGGTTTTTCGTTTGAGATCCTAAAAGCGGTAATGGCTGTTAATGAAACACAAAAAACGGTTCTTATTCCTAAGATAGCGAATTACTTCAGAGGGAATTTGTCTGGTAAAAACATTGCACTTTGGGGATTGGCTTTTAAACCTGATACGGACGATATTCGCGAAGCACCTGCCTTGTATATCATTGACGAGTTATTGAAAGCTGGTGCTACGGTTACTGCATTCGATCCTGAAGCGATGCCTAATGTAAAAGCGATTCTTGGTGATAAGATTGCATATTCAGAAAATGAATACGATGCGCTTCGTGGAGCGGATGCGCTTGTCATTTGTACCGAGTGGGGAATTTTTAGAAACCCTGATTTTGATAAAATGGCGACTCACTTGAAAGATAAAGTGGTGTTTGATGGAAGAAATTTGTTTGATCTCGCAGAAATGAACGAAAGAGGTTTTTACTACAGTTCCATTGGTCGAACATCAGTTAATGTAACGGTAAGTTGATAGAAATGACAGAAAGAAAACGCATACTTATCACCGGTGCTGCAGGATTTTTAGGGTCTCACTTGTGTGATCGATTCATCCGCGATGGATATCATGTGATCGCGATGGACAATTTGATCACAGGTCGTTTGAAAAACATCGAACATTTGTTCCATCTTGAGCAGTTTGAATTCTACAATCACGACGTTTCCAAATTCATTCATGTTCCGGGAAAACTGGATTACATTTTACATTTTGCATCTCCTGCAAGTCCGATCGATTACCTGAAAATTCCTATTCAGACCCTCAAAGTGGGTTCTTTGGGAGTTCATAACTGTCTTGGATTGGCGAAAGCAAAAGGTGCTCGTGTATTGATTGCTTCGACATCTGAGGTGTATGGTGATCCGAATGTGCATCCTCAGAATGAAGACTACTGGGGGAATGTGAATCCGGTGGGTCCGCGCGGAGTGTACGACGAAGCAAAACGATTTCAGGAAGCCATTACAATGGCGTATCATAATTTCCATGGGGTTGAAACACGGATCGTTCGCATTTTCAACACCTATGGACCGAGAATGCGCTTGAATGATGGACGTGTGCTTCCAGCTTTCATCGGCCAGGCTTTGCGTGGTGAGGATCTAACTGTATTCGGCGATGGTTCTCAAACTCGTTCGTTCTGCTATGTGGATGATCTGATTGAAGGTATTGTACGTTTGTTGAATAGTGATTATACTTATCCGGTTAACGTGGGAAATCCTGATGAGATTACGATTGCAGATTTTGCAGAGGAGATCATCAAGTTGACAGGTACGGATCAGAAGGTGATATACAAAGAACTACCGGTAGATGATCCTAAACAACGAAGACCAGATATCGCCCGAGCAATCGAATTATTAGGATGGGAACCGAAAGTACATCGTTCCGAAGGTCTAAAGATCACTTATGATTATTTCAGAAGCCTTTCGCAAGATGAGCTGATGCAAACAGATCATTATAATTTTGATAAATACATTATCCGCTGATGGACTATTTCGCGCATGAAACGGCAGTGATCGACGAAGGGTGTTCTATTGGAAATGGAACCAAAATCTGGCATTTTTCACATGTGATGCCTAATTGTGAAATCGGAGAACGCTGTAACATTGGTCAAAACGTCGTGGTTTCTCCGGGAGTGAAATTGGGGAACAACGTGAAAGTTCAAAACAATGTTTCCATTTACACAGGTGTCAATTGCGAAGATGATGTGTTTCTCGGGCCTTCGATGGTGTTTACCAATGTGATCAATCCGAGAAGTGCAGTAAACCGACGCGATCAGTATGCTGAAACGAATGTTGGAAAAGGAGCAAGTATTGGCGCTAATGCGACCATTGTTTGCGGACATGATATCGGAGCGTATGCCTTCATAGGTGCAGGTTCAGTGGTGACTAAAACCGTTCCCGATTTTGCATTGGTGGTGGGGAATCCTGCTCGTCAGATCGGTTGGATGAGTGAATATGGTCATCGACTGGAGTTTGATTCAGAGGGCAAAGCAGTTTGTCCTGAAAGCGGTCAGCACTATGTGTTGGAACATAAATTAGTAAAAAGAATAAGTTAATATGACGATCAGAAACGATCAAAAGGTTCGCTTTGCTGTAGTAGGTGCCGGCCATATTGGCAAGCGTCATGCAGAGATGATCCGCAGAGATGAAGAAGGTGAGCTAGTAGCCATGGTAGATGTGCGTTCAAAGGAAGAATGCGACGCTGTGGATTTCAATGTGCCTTTTTTCAAAACCGTTGATGAGTTGCTGGCATCCGGAATCGAATTCGATGTGGTGAATGTGTGCACGCCAAATGGTTTCCATGCTTCTCAAAGTTTAGCTGCACTTGAAGCTAAAAAACATGTGGTTTGCGAAAAGCCCATGGGATTGACAAAAGATAGTTGCGAGAAAATGATCTTCAAAGCATTGCAGGTATCCCGACAGGTATTCTGTGTGATGCAAAACCGCTACTCGCCGCCATCGCAATGGATCAAGGAAGTAGTAGAGTCAGGGACATTGGGAGAGATCTACATGGTTCAGTTGAACTGCTATTGGAACCGCGATGAGCGCTATTACAAAAAGGGTGGTTGGAAAGGGACCAAAGACTTGGATGGCGGAACTTTGTTCACGCAGTTCTCCCACTTTATCGATATTATGTATTGGCTCTTTGGTGACATTGATAATATTCAGGGAAAATTCGCAGATTTTACCCATCAGGAATCTACCGATTTTGAGGATTCCGGTTTCGTGAGTTTTGACTTCGTTAACGGCGGAATGGGAAGTATCAATTATTCCACAGCAGTTGCTAATCAGAATCTTGAGAGCTCTATAACAATCATCGGGTCCAATGGAAGTGTGAAGAT
>CAIYQV010000406.1 GCA_903928365.1 uncultured Flavobacteriia bacterium | reverse complement strand
GGATCGGCTGAAAACTATCCGCGCCGTATTTCGCGTAGTGCCCTGAGGTCACATACAATTCTTTATTTCCAATATGCGGTGTGATCACTTGATCATATCCCGCTTTTCGCTGTGCTTTTTTCAGGAAGTTTTCCAGTCTTTCGCGTAAAGCAGCTCCTTTTGGAAGCCATAAGGGCAATCCTTGTCCTACTTTTTGTGAGAAGGTGAACAACTCGAGTTCCTTCCCTAGTTTTCGGTGATCACGACGCTTTGCTTCCTCTAGTTTCGCAAGGTGTTCTTCCAGTTCCGCTTGTTTCGGGAAAGTAACTCCGTAGATGCGTGTAAGTTGTTTGTTCTTTTCATCTCCTCGCCAATAAGCACCGGCGATGGCAGTAAGCTTAACCGCTTTGATGAAACCTGTATCAGGAATATGAGGTCCACGACAGAGATCTGTGAAATTACCTTGTGTATAGAAGGTGATGTCACCATCGGATAATCCTTCAAGTAGCTCCAGCTTGTATGGGTCTTGTTTTTCTGTGAAGTACGCAACGGCCTCAGATTTGCTAATTTCCTTACGAATGAATGGATTCTTCAGCTTAGCCAGTTCCTTCATTTTCTGTTCGATCTTCTCCAGATCTTTTTCAGAGATCGAGTGTTCCATCAAATCTACGTCATAGTAGAATCCATTATTGATCGGTGGTCCAATCGCCAATTTAATACCAGGATAGAAGAACTCCAATGCTTCGGCCATCAAATGTGCAGAAGAGTGCCACATAGTTGATTTTCCGTCTTGGTCATTCCATGTCAGAAGCTGCATTGAACAATCTTCGTTTAAAGGCAGGGTGGCATCTATCACTGCACCATTGATACGAGCAGAAAGTACATTTCTTGCTAATCCTTCTGATATGCTTTTTGCAACATCTAATGCTGTTGCTCCTTTGCTATACTCTCTTACAGATCCATCTGGAAGTGTTACCTTGATCATTCAATTTGAATTTTGAAGCCCAAAGATAGGTATTCACTTAAAATGTGTCGTGAGAAATAGACGATAGAAATCGATATTTGTGTCATTTAATTTTTTCGTTTATTTGTTCTGAATGAGCATTTTCAATGAACATCCTGCATTTTCATTCTTTCAGAGACCCTTTGTTCTGATTTTTTCCTTTTTTGCAGCGGGCTTGTTGGCCGCATTTTCGTTGGATCTAAGTAATGAGTCAAGTTGGTTGTTTCTTACGGTTGAGGGCATCTTGCTAGTTTCGCTTTGGGTTTTCAGAGGAAAGAAATACGTGTTTCTGCCATTGATTCTTTTGGCATTTTTCTTTTCGGGATGCTTGTTACATCTTATAAGAGAAGGGGCGTTTGAAATAAATTCGTGGGAAAACTGCTATCGGTCCCACGATGTGGCAACAGTGAAGATCAATGGCACGATTGAAGGCAGTTCAGAATGGAAAAAAGTTACCGGCAAGGTCTTGAATTTGAGAGATCAACAGCGCGAAATAGAGGTCAATGAGTCTGTGGTTATGTTCGTTAAATGCGGCGAAACGGTTATCGAAGAAGGTGATGTACTTCTCGTAGCAGCACCTTTCGAGCGGATAGTTAATGCAGGAAATCCCGGGGAATTTGATGGCGCTTATTTCTGGAAATCTAAAGGCATACTACAAATGGCATTTGTTGGGGAGGAGCAATTTTCCTTTTTGTATCAAGAGGAGCCTGGCTGGATCAGAACAAGTCTAGACGCCACCCGAAACAGATTACAACAAATGCTTAAGGAACACATGACAGGTGATGAGCTGGCGATTGCTTTGGCTTTGATACTTGGTGATAAATCCTTGTTAGATGCCGAGGTGAAAAATAGTTTTACAAACACGGGAGCTATGCATGTGCTTGCTGTTTCTGGTCTTCATGTGGGTATCATTATGCAGATTTTACTTTTCATTATGGGCTTTTTCCCGAGGATTTTCTCCAAGAAGAGTTCTATTATTATTGTGGTAACGTTGATGTGGATCTATGCGATCATAACTGGATTGTCACCTTCTGTTTTGCGTGCAGTTTTCATGTTCTCAGTATTGGTTTTGTCTCAGTTGACCGAACGCAATTACGATGCGATGAACACATTGTTCTTTACGGGCCTTGCTCTTTGCCTTTTAGATCATTACACCTTATTTGATATTGGTTTTCAATTGTCGTTTCTGGCGATGACGGGAATTTTTCTTCTGTACAAACCGATCGAGCAATTGTTGTACTTTGACAACTGGGTCCTCCGAAAGGTTTGGCAGGGCACAGCTATTGGTTTTGCGGCTCAGCTCATGACGACCCCCTTATCGCTTTATTATTTTCATCAGTTTCCCAATTATTTCGTGCTAACCAATATTGGATTGATGGCCTCAAGCGGTATTATTCTGGGAGGGGGATTGTTTCTTTTTGGATTTGGATGGTTGAATCCGCTAGGGAAGCTGACAGGTTGGGTGCTTATGGTCAGTGTCTTTTTGTCACTCACGTTCATCCGATGGGTGGAGTCACTTCCGGGAGCGGTGGCTTATGGATTTGACATTGGGCTATTAATTGTTTTAATTTCAGGAATATGGGTATTGATGATGTTTCTTTTTAAGCTGAAAGAGCAAATCAGATGGGTTCTTTACGGCGTGGGAGTTATCGTACTTTCATCCATGGTTTATAAGCGTTATGATCATTTGAAATTGCGAGAAGTGTGTGTGTTGAATACGAAATTTCCAGTGATCCTGGTGAAATCAGGTACGCAAATCTTTTGTTTTCATGAAGCCGATCAAAACGAACGTGAAAAACTAGATTTTGCTATTCAGGCCTACCAAAAGGTGTATCCGGGCAAGGTGCGCTACTTCTCTATGAAACGCAATTGGAAACTGCAAGGAGCAGAAAAGATGAGTGTGACTGCTGTTAAGGGAGGTAAAGAGTTCGAGGTAAACGGTAAAAAGTTCTTCCTACTTACTCGAAACAGCGAAGTAAAAATGCCTGAAAATGCTATTAAATTAGGAATGCCGTGGGTTCGAACTTCCGTGAATCATTCATTGAAGGACGGGGCGTACAGATTTTTGCTTGATTAGTCTTGCGCGTTTGTAAATCCAGTGGATACATAATTGCGTAAGTTAATTCATGAAAAAATGGCCCACATTGCGGGCCATTTAATTATTTGAAAGAAATATTATCTGTTTAACATTACTGGCATCACCAGCATCAACACGTCTTCATGTTCGTTGTCTGATCCTGCTGGCATGAGTAATCCTGCACGTGAAGGTTCGCTCATTTCAAGTTTTACTTCCGGCGTATC
>CAIYQV010000405.1 GCA_903928365.1 uncultured Flavobacteriia bacterium | reverse complement strand
CATTATTCACCAACCAAATACGGAATAGGTAATCGCCCTGCTGACTCAAATCGACAGGATTGTTGAATGTGAACTCTATATCGTCGACAGGTGCACCGGGAATAGTGTCGTAGAAAATTTGCCCGTTGTTCAATTGATAGGCTATCTGTAAATCAATGAACGGAACATCGCCGTATTGACGGGCGAGTATGGTTACGCTTTCACTATCGGTTTGCAAACAGTTGAGTGTAGGAGCGAGTAGATCCACAATGCCGAAATCGAGCGTGTACTCCTGCGCACCAATATCCGGAGAGTCGCTATTGCGCACTTCACCGTCGATGTCGTAAATAACCCCGGTTCCATCTGTCCCCGTATTCTCCAATTGGAAAGAGTAGGGTTGTAAATCGGTTTCACTGGCAAACAGCGGATTTACTTCAAGTGAGTTGTTGTCGCCCGATACTGCCGGCCCCCAATCTGCAATTGAGCTGTAATCCGTTCCGTTGATGTACCCGAAGTTGTTTCCGATAGAGTAGTAGTTGTTGTAGTCGATGGTGATGCTTGGCGCGATAGGGCTGATGTAAGTGGCATAACCACCACCGTTGTTTGCGAAGATGTTGTTCTTAACGATTGTGTTTTGCGCTCCGATGATTTCGAGTGCACGTCCGTTGATTGGGTCAGTAGACGTGATGTTAACGGAGTTATGCAGTATTTTATTGACTTGATTAATAGTGTTGTTGTTTTCGTTTTGGATTGAAATTCCTACAGCTTCTCCGTTTCCAGAACAGTTGATATAGTTGTTCAGTATATTTAAACTAGAGTATTCCGATACAATAGCGGTCCCGTTAACTAAATTATTTACCTTGTTATTTGCTATTGTGCCATTAATTTGATAGCAATTCACAGCATAATTTACTACGTTATTGAAGGTGTTGCCGCAGATAGAGTCGGTGCTGTTTTCCACTAAAATTGAATTATAAATTGACATCGCAGGGCAAACTGAGTAACCTTCGATTGTATTGTTTTTTATATTCAATTGATTAATGCCTCCGACGCTCAAAAGGGGGTTTTGATATGGGTGGTTTTGGTTTCCGAAAATTTGATTTTCTATGATTTTCAAATAGTTCAAGTTGTTTACAGAAATTCCACCACCGTACAAACTTGTGTGAATTATGTTGTTTTCAATTGTAATATTGGATGCATTTCCAGCAGTGATATAAGGGTCTACACCTTCAACTTGGTTACCTTCAATGTACACTGAATCACAGGCGTAAATGATGATTTTCGCAACGGAATTATTTTCTATAATGACGTTAGAGGCCCATCCATTGGCATTGAAATAATTCCATGAAATCTCGTGGCTTGAGAAGTTATTATAGCGAAATGTGATGTTTGAGTCATCATCATTACGTGGATTATAGGCATTTCCAATAAAGCAGTTTTGTATGCTCAAATGCGATAAGCCTCCACCGAATTGCAGTGCGATTTCGTCATTTTGATTAGTGATTCCGAGATGTTTAAAAGAGATGTGCTTAGTCCCGGAGATGTTGAGTGTATAGTTATTAGGAGATGTTGAGCTGTTAAAGGTGAGTTGTGCCAGCGAACTATCCGCACTAGCCCCTTGGAAGGTAACGGTATTAATGGCACTTGAGCCAGGAAAATCGTAAAGTGCAATTTGTTCTTCATATGTTCCGTCATTAACCAAAATGGTAACCGGACATGCTACACCGAAGGTGTTCAGAGCATAGGCCGCTTCGGTGAAGTTGGTGAAGTCTGCTCCGGGCCCACCTAAGGTGTAGGTGCCGCAGAGTGGTAAGCCCACGTTCAATGTTTGGCAGGTATCGTTTAGATGGTTGCAATCGTTGCTTCCGAAAGGTAAGGTTGTCCAGGCTTGCAATTGGTAAAGCGTTCCTGCCGTGAGATTGTAGGTTCCAATGTTGATGCTCGTATTTGTTGCGGCTTGAAGATTGCCTGTCCAAGCAAATACAGGCTGTTCAACACCATTTACGCTCCAATGAATACTAACTGCATTGAGTAATGTAGTTCCCTGGTTTTGCAGTTCTACTGTAATGATGTTCGATCCGGGGATGGGGTTCTGCAGGTTCACAAAACGGTTGATACCGGCATCGGGCTGGCACGGACTGAACTCTTTAGCCCCCAAATCGGGAATGGGTCCGCGCGTGGTGCCATCGATATCAATTAGCACTTCTGTCAAGGTCTCACCGGCGTTGTTAAGCAGGATGTGGTTAGGTACAAGTGTGGTGTCGCTGGTGAAAAACGGTGGGACAGAAAGTGAATGTGTATCTTGTGTGGTTGTGCCTGCCCAAGCTGCTATGGAGCTATATTCCGTTCCGTTGATGTACCCGAAGTTGTTTCCGATAGAGTAGTAGTTGTTGTAGTCGATGGTGATGTTTG
>CAIYQV010000404.1 GCA_903928365.1 uncultured Flavobacteriia bacterium | reverse complement strand
GTTTCCCACTATTAACTTTGATTAAGAATGGATCATTCTTTTATTGACGTTGACTTGATGATCACAGCAAACAATCGAGTTTTTGATCAGCAGCGGTCGGAGTCAACTTCATCAATTGAAAGCAACAATGAATCTGTCGGTTTTGGATTCCAAATCTCATCAACGATGACGCATGAAGAACAAAGCCATGCTGCCATTCGAATTATTCTACGTATATCACCCATTCTTGAACGCATTTTATTCTGATAGTCGCCGATTCTTTGTTTTTCTTCTCCTTTTTTATCAATATACTTCTATCCTTCGGATCGTTACCGACATAAGTTGCGAACCCACGCGAACAGTATGTACATGGCGACAACATGTTACTATCATTATGTACCCTGTAAGCGTTATTAAGCTGCATTTCGTGTGAGTAGTAAGCATGGAGCGCCAGATAATACCGATTTATTTGAGTGGGGCTATCACTCAAAATTCTCAAGAGTGACTCCATGTTACATTGAGAAAACAGTTAATTATATTTACTGTTTTTTTGAGAATCGAAATTTAGATGGCCATTTGACTCTAACTTTCAGACTTTGATTAGCGCGTATAAATAGAGAGATGTTGACAGTTAAAATAAACGGCATCATGCAATACTAGTAACTTTTGAAAACCCGACAGATTTTATTCATACGCATATTTTTTTTTCATTTTGCGAGCTAATATCAAAGTGGTTTTGTTTTCTTTCTTTTGTTTTTCTTATAACGACAAAAACAACAAGCAAAAATAAATGTAGTAGTACGCTACAAGGATACGCGATACACAGTCCATTATACATTCTCAAAAGGATAAGCGATACACAGTCCAATGTACATTCTCCAAAGATTACTCATCCTTATTCACATTCTGAGCCACAAGTTTGAATCCTTCGGCTAAATTCGAAAGGGCCGGAATCAAGGAAACAGAACTTTTGAACTTCTTTGCTTGCTGACTGTAAGAGAATTTACGAACTTGTGTTTGGTCCCTTGTTTGAATTGTTCTGGCAATCTTATCCCAACTACCCCAACCATATTGAGAAACTCCTGCCTTGAATAGCTCAATCTCCGAATTCGACCAAGGGCCAATATGGTGAATCTGAACTGTGTTGGATGAGAGGTTTTTGTTCTTTTCTGAAGTTTTATTGAAATGATGTCAGTATTGCAATGGTTGCAGAAGGGATAACAACTCACCACCATCATCAGACTCATCATCAGATACATCAAGATGGCGCTTCTTCTTTTCTTGTACAATCAATTTCAAATCCAACGTCAAGCAATCCCCCATTCCATCCTGATATGCACACAACAACTCGAATTGGCTTCCAACAACCCCAGCACCATCAGGAAGTGACATAATAACATCGTAACCAGGATTGAAACTTTCGGCCTGTGCTTGTAGGTCAGAAAAATATCTCACAGGTTCCAAAGTTCTTTTGATAACTGTGTTTTCCGATTCATAAACAAGCACGATTCGTTTGAATTTCGCTGATGCTAATTTGAAATTTTTTAATTCATGTTGATATATATATGGCTTAAAAAAGAAACTATGTCACCATGATTCATTTGCTCCATCTTTTCAAGTTGCTGTGATGCGATATTCATATCCAGTTTTTCTTTATAGCGGATCTTTTCTGCAGTAAAAGATTCTCTTTGGTCATGGATTTGACTCAATTCCAACACCAAGCGCTGTTTCTGTGAATTAAATTCTGAGAAAGATTAGGCGATAGAATATTCTTTTCAATGAAAGTCGAAAGAGAACAAAAAAACCTATGCAAGCAGTTTCTCTGTCGCTTTCAGATGTAACTGAGTCAAGATATTCTTCGTGCTTCGATTTAAGAGAGTCCAGCAACATCTCCGTCCTTTTTTGCTTTGCTTCAAGTTCGTTTACAGTTGTTACAAATTCGACTTCCAAATCATTTCGTTTCAGTGCCAGTGAGCGAGGAGATTGCTGAGGGGAAATAGTTTTGGATTCTGGAATGCTTGAAGAGCCGGTGGAGGATAGCTTGTTGACCAATGATGTTGC
>CAIYQV010000403.1 GCA_903928365.1 uncultured Flavobacteriia bacterium | reverse complement strand
GGAGTCAGGAGCCAGGACTTTATTTTTTTATTAGACTACAGACTTTTGGAGTCAGGAGTCAGGACTTTATTTTTTTATTAGACTACAGACTTTTGGAGTCAGGAGCCAGGACTTTTTCAGAGTCAAGATTTATTTAACTTTCTTTTTAGGCCTCCGATCATACGTTGGTTACTATGTAGTTTATCGACAATAAAATCGACTTTTAACTGAAAAATATCTGAAGCAAGTAGCAATTGTGTTTCTAATTCATAAGACGAAGAAATTGCAATATTAAGAAAGTGCAGAAATTCCTTGTCAGTCGTTCTTCCCGAACCTTCTGCTATGTTAGAAGGAATTGAAACAGCACTTCTTTGAATCTGACTTTTTAACCCGAATTTTTCATCTTCAGGAAGTTCTTTGCAGATCAGATAAACATCCTTCACCAAGGCGTATGCATCTTTCCAAACCTCCAACTCTCTGAAATTATGTCTCACGAATAAAAAATATTTAACGCATTCTATCTTGACTCCTGACTCTTACGGTCTTGGATCTACTCTCCTTTAAACACCGGTTTTCTCTTTTCCAAAAAGGCATTTACTCCTTCTCTGAAGTCATACGTCATTCCGGCTTCGGTTTGTAATTCTTCTTCCAATGCTAACTGCTTAGTCAGGTCATTGTTGAATGATTGATTGACCGCTTTTTTAGTCAAACCCAATCCACGTGTCGGCATCGCAGCAATTGTTTCAGCGAAATTTCTTACTTCCGATTCAAACTGGTCATCATCGACAGCTTTGTAGATCATATTCATCTGATCTGCTTGCTCTGCGGATATTTTGTCGCCGGTCATCATCAATGCCAAGGCCTTCTGAGAACCTATGATTCGTGGCAAAAAGAAGGTTCCACCGGAATCAGGAATCAGACCGATCTTTGAGAAGGCCTGAATGAAAGATGCGCTTTTCTTAGCAATGGTGATATCGCAGGCCAAAGCAATATTTGCCCCAGCGCCAGCTGCTACACCATTCACAGCTGCAATGACAGGTTTTTCAATATTTCTGATACGTTCTATGATCGGGTTATAATGATCCCTAACGATAGTCTGAAGTTCTGGTCCTTCCGGATCCATGGCTTCTGCAAGATCTTGTCCAGCACAAAAAGCTTTGCCTTCACCTGTCAATACAATTGCCCTAACATCGTCATTTTTTTCCGCGTCATCCAGGGCACGCTGCAGTTGCATCGCCATTTCACGATTAAATGAATTAAAAACGGTTGGTCTGTTCAATGTAAGCGTACACACGCCATTAGTCAAAGAAATGTTTAATTCCATGAGTTATTTTTTACGAAGATAAAAACTGTGGGAAAACAGAATGCAACACTGATTAAAGTCCGTAGGATTCGTTCATTTTTTTCAACCGGCGAACCAATTCCTCACGCAATATTTGCGGTTCAACTACCTCCAGTTCTCCGCCATAGGATAGGATCGAGCGGATTAACTCTTCTGAGATCAATACGGTCATTTCAAAGGAAGTGCGATTCTTTCCTTCTTTTGTTTTGATCTGAGTATGATGAAAAGGCTGAGAATCAATGTACTTTGCAGCGACATTATCCGCTTTGAACAAAACCCTTTGTGGCGTAGCTTTATTGTCTGCTGATATCCCAACGGCATACCTGAAATAATTTTCCTGATTGAAATCAGCGGGACGTTCAAAAACTTCCTCGCTTACGGATAGATCTGACAACCGATCCAGCGCATACGTAATGATTTCCTTTTTATCGAGGTCATGCGTAATCAAATACCATCGGTTTCTGTATTCCTTTAGCAATAAAGGCAGAACTGATCTTTCCTTCGCCTTTCCAGATAAAAAGCTACTGTATATGAATCGTGTGACTAAGGAGTTCTTTATTGCCTCCAATAAAACCGGTAAATATTCATTGCCACCGGAAGACACCGCAGATTCAAAGTGAACAAACTCCTCAAGAGCCTTATCTTGTGGATCTGAAGCTATGGATACGCGATCCACAATCTTGTCGATGGCATTCCCAAATTGCTGAAAGAGATTCACTTCCCGAAATTGCGTCAACGTTTTAAGCGCAAAACGTATTGCACTAAGATCTTCTTCGGTCAGCGGGATATCATTAAT
>CAIYQV010000402.1 GCA_903928365.1 uncultured Flavobacteriia bacterium | reverse complement strand
GCGACTGTTACCAAAGACGAGCACATTCAGGAAATGAGCGCAAAACAATTCGATAAACTACTTAGTCAAAACAAACTGGTACTAGTAGATTTTCATACCGTATGGTGTTCACCTTGCAGAAAAATGGCTCCGATCATTGATAATCTTGAAAAAGAATTCAGTGGCAAAGCCTCCGTTTTAAGGATAGACGTTGATAAAAGCACCGAATTGGCTTCCAAATACCAGATTCAGGCAGTACCCGTTTTCATCCTGTTCAAAGACGGTAAGGAAGTTTGGAAACAGAATGGGGCTATGGAGGAAGCGAAACTGAGAGAGGTGATCGAAGAGAATCATTAACATCCTCATTCTAACACAAACATGACTCATAGCACCAATATGCTTGAGGATAATCAATTATTCCATCTGTTACTTTTTATCTTTTTGCAAATGATTTTCTGAATTATGAAATCAGAACTCTTTGCCAAATGAAATCAATCAAATTTTCCTCAGATCAACTATATCAAAAAGAATTCGTCTCCGAATTAAAAAAAAGGGTCAATGCCTATTTCAGGGAAAATCACCTATCCATCAAAGGAGATTACCGCATGATCATCAAAGCCATCATTATGCTTTCGTTGTACCTTATTCCTTTCATTTACATACTCGTTTTTCAACCTTCTGGACTGTTTTCCATTCTTTTAGTCATCCTCATGGGTATTGGTGAAGCCGGAATCGGAATGTCTGTCATGCATGATGCCGCTCACGGTGCTTTCTCAACTAAAAAATGGGTAAACTCATTCTTTGCTTCCACGATGTTTTTGCTGGGAAGTAATACGTTCAACTGGAAGATTCAACACAATCTATTGCATCATACTTTCACGAATATCTATGGTTATGATCAAGACATTGAATCCAAAGCCACATTGCGATTGTGTGAACACGCTCCATTGAAAAAGATTCATCGGTACCAGTACCTCTATGCCTTCTTTTTTTACGGATTTATGACGCTGGCGAAACTCTTCACGGATGTAGGTCAGTTGATCGATTTCAATAGACGTGGAATCACGGAAAAACAAGGTCATGTACCCGTCAGGGAAATTGCGAAACTGATTCTCACAAAACTCATTTATTTCTTCATTTTGATCGGACTTCCTCTTCTGCTCACCAACTTTTACTGGTATGAAATTATTCTTGGATTTTCCCTTCTTCATTTTACCGCCGGAATGATCATGAGTACCATTTTCCAAATGGCGCACGTGGTGGAAGGCGCAAAACAACCTCTACCCGATTCCCAAGGAAAGATTCCAAATGAATGGGAGGTACATCAACTCCAAACAACCTCTGATTTTGCAAGAAACAACCGTTTTCTAAACTGGTACGTTGGTGGACTTAATTTTCAGATCGAACATCATCTTTTCTCCAATACCTGTCACATTCATTATCCGAAAATAGCTTCTATAGTTGAAAAGGCAGCAAGTGAATTTGGATTGGAATATAACTTAAAGTCAACGTTTACAAAAGCATTCATTTCACATGTGAAAAGATTGAAAACATTAGGACAGCACTAAAATTCAAGTGAATACTCAATAAGATTTCACTTCATTTAACTCCTCGTCATTTATGTCAAGTGAAACTGCCTTATGAAGCAAAAGTAGTTCTTCAAATTCCTTCAATTTATCTAAAAGAAGATTCTCATTTTTTAATTCCTCTTTGGATAGTGACTTGAAACAAACCAGCAGATCATTATCAGACTCGGCGAACATGTGATTACTTATCAATTTCTCCTTTAACTCTGTCATCCCAACATAATCGATCAAAGGGGTAATTTCGACCATTATATTTTCATTCTCAGGATTCTCGATCCGAATACGGAAATAGTATTTATTCACCCTACCTACCAACATCGATTCTAAGTCTTTGGAAATGCTTCCTGAACCCAAAAAACGGCCATAAAAATCCAACTTTTCAAATGCCGGCATGTCAAATATCTTTTTCCTGTAGTATAACGATTGAACATTTTTCATCAATGCAGCACCAAGAATAAATAGGCTGAATAAAAAAGTGAACAATGCCGCCCATGGTAAATGATTCAACAAGGCATCCGTATCAAAACCATCGCTTACGAGAATAGGCAAAAAGGTAAAAGGAAAGATGATCAAAAACACCACGAAAAGTCCTTTTAAAAGGGTTTTCCATTCAAACACAATAAGTATCAAAAGTGCTTTCATTCTACCTTCATTTTCAATCTTTAGAGCTTGTTTAACTGATCAATCCCCAAAAGATCATTTTTCTGTCATCCGAAGCAGATACAAACAAATTGTCGCCGAGAACAACAAGACTATTCACTGAATGACGATGACCTCCGGCTTTAAAATCTAAGCGCTGCAGAATTTCCAGTGATTCCGTATTCCAGACTTTTACAGTTTTATCGCGACTTGCAGAAACTAAAGCATGTCCATTCTGTAAAGAGATTAAGTCGTAAATAGCATAATTATGAGCCGGTATTGCTCTCAAACAGGTTCCTGACTGAAGATCCCATTTTTTTAAATAGGCATCTTTTCCACCTGAAAATAACACATTACTATCGTTTGGATCAAAAAGTACCGATGTCGC
>CAIYQV010000401.1 GCA_903928365.1 uncultured Flavobacteriia bacterium | reverse complement strand
TTTGTCCATCGAGGGTGCGTGTCCAGCTCTCGCAAGCACTTACCAATCTCGTCAGTGAGGTTATCATCGATTTTGTTTTCTGATACCAAGGTCATAAAAATGTTTTAAGATCAGTTTTCATAAGAATCTTGGTTTTAGCAACAAGAAATAATCTGTCTAAATAACCGGACGTCATTTAAAAGTAATGCTCTACTCACTCAAAAAATTTTGATAATGCCAGCTCTATTGCTGTTTCATAACCTAAGTATTTCTTGATCGTTAATCCGGCTGATATCCCTGTGAAAGATGCCCACTTCGATTTTTATGTTTTCCTGTAGGTCTATCAAACGGGCTTGCAGGAGAGATAGAGAAATGTTTTCTGGTACTTCTACCATTCTGGTGTCATTCCCCGGGTGGTAACCTTCTACAAATTTGATCTCTCCAGCAGCGTCAGGACTACCACCAAAGTCAGGCCCAAGATCTAAGCTTGATAGGTAGAAGAATGCTTTTGCATTTGCTGACTGAGAAAGATAAAACCAGTCGTTGATTGAATCTTCTGTAGCATCGTCGGCTAACATTTTTCTTGCTTCTGATTTAGTTATTTCATAGTTTTCTTGAAGATATGCGATACCTTCTTTCTCACTCCAACCCCAGTGGTCCAAAAAAAGTTCTCTCCACTTTACATCAGGAACCTGATCATCTAATGGATGTTTCCCAAGGTATAAGTGATAACCACCATATGTATCATTAATCGCATAAAGAATTGTTTCGGTATGATTGGGTTTCAGGAGAAGAGGTATGTTTTCATTTCCTACAAAAGCCTCAACGCTTGACATGAAGGAATAGGTAAGCACTGCACCTAACGTGCGTGAGGAGTTGATTAAAAAACTTCTTCTGTCCATTTGATGACTCCAATTCTGTCTAGTTATTGCACAAAGTAGACCATCTAGTATCGATTGAAATTGAAAGTTTCTTTGACACCATGCTCGTAAACGAAATTTCTCCCGATAGCCTTCATTATTAATTGCACAGGTGCCCTCGCATGGCCAAAAAATTCGCTATGCACTGACGCCTAAAATAGTTATATGAATTTTTTTAAATCATCTCGGTCTACAAAAAACTGAGCCTTGGTTTGCCTCGCCTCTGGATCCTTTGCGCCAGCGAACACTGTTTCAAATTTCAATTCGACCATGTTATTCGGCGTTTCAAGTTCGCGAACCGTGAGGATGGTTTCGAAGTCAGCAGTAGTGGTGATTCGTATTTCTTGGCGAGCTAGTTGCTTTTCCATATCAATCTCCTGTTTAGCCGGATTTGACAAAGTGTCGGGGTCGGCAAGCTGGATCAAATCCCCCCAGTCTTTTGGTATTTTGGTCAGACCAAACCGTAATTCATCGTAACAGAATTAGTTCAGGAAGCCCATCAGCTCCACACCATACGATAGCGTTTTGTTCGCAATGCTCGCCGAGCTTTTTCGCGGATTGTAGATTCACGCCCAAGACCAGAAAGCTTTCCTCACCTGACCAATCGTTCGATGGGTGTTGTCCTATTCCAGGAAGGTATGTAAGGCCACGTCTGACTAGCTCATCCGCTAGATCACGTTGTCGAATCCTGTTATCAGTGTCGTTAACCATCTGGCTATAGGGATTACATGCAGTGAGAAAAACGCTGCATTCGACTCGATATAATTTATGAATGGTCAGCA
>CAIYQV010000400.1 GCA_903928365.1 uncultured Flavobacteriia bacterium | reverse complement strand
TCGCGGCCTCCTAGTCCTCCTGGAAGATCAGAGACAAATATCAAGTATTTTCCATCATCTGTAACACAAGGGTGTCCGACCGTGATGGAATCCACACCATTCTTAAGATTTAATTTCTGAGGCTCGCCCCATTCGCCCTTTCCTTCGGCTGTTGCCATCCAGATATCGCAGCCAAGGTTTTGTTTCTTCACATTCGGACAACGCGTAAAGAACATAATCTTACCACGTCCGTCAAAACATACTGTTCCTTCGTGCGCTTCTGTATTTATCTTTCCTGATGCGTCAGCAAGACGAGGCTCACCCCAGTTGCCTTTTTTGTCGATATCGGAAACCCAAATGTCCATGTAATTCTGGCAAGATATCGGATCGATCGTGCTTCCTGTGCTGCCACCGCGGCTGGAACCAAAATACAATTGTGTCTCTTTTCCATCACCAAACGTCGGCGCCATATCAAACTCTTTCTTATTTATCGCAGACTGATTTACGACAACGTGACGCGTTTTGTTAGCTATGAATGACTTGCTGTCCTTGCAAGACTGAATTCCAACTTCCCCTCTCTTATCAGAAGGAACTAATTTTTGGTACTCTTCATAATTTTTTTGAGCTTTCTCCCATTCTCCCATCATTCGGAGCATTTCCCCGTTATTGTATAAGATCTCTGGTTTTGCTTGTTGATAATCCAAAAGAATCGAGCGATCATACCATTCGTTCGCTTCTTTAAATCGATCTGTCAAACGGTAACATTCTGCCGTTTTGAATGCCATCTCCCCTTTCTGTTTCTTGGCCTGATTTCCTTTGTTGCTCAATTTTGTATATGCAAGAGCACATTTTTCAGCTCCTTCACAATATTTCTCACTCTTAAAATAGGTCTCGGCCTCTGTAATGTACTTGTTCTGAGAAAAAGAGATGAGTGTCATACTCACGAAAAGCACAGTCAATAGCAAACGATGGTTCATGTTCTTCATTACAATTAATACAATGTAGTAAGATTAATTACGGTATACGTGTCTTAATCAAGGCCCTAAAGTTAACCAATATGTACTAAAAAAGAAGTCTGAACAAAAAAAATGTTTCAGCTTAATCGGACATTGATGTATAACTTTCCCATTTACCTAAAAGTTTTTGAAAGCCTTCGGGTAAATCGGAGTCAAACTGCATCCATTCTTTTGTTACAGGATGTTTAAATCCAAGTGTTTTTGCATGCAGAGCTTGACCAGGAATAAGCTCAAAACAATTATCAATAAATTTCTGATATGAAGCAGATCGAGTACCTCTCACTATTTTATCCCCGCCGTATTCAAGATCGTGAAAAAGTGGATGTCCGAGGTGTTTCATATGAACCCGAATCTGATGCGTTCTTCCAGTTTCCAGTTTACACTCTATCAATGTTGCCAAACCAAATCGCTTCAACACTTTATAGTGCGTAACAGCATGTTTCCCATGAGTTCCATCCTCAAATACCGTCATCATCTTCCGGTTGGACAATGATCTCCCCAAATTTCCGGTGATCGTTCCATCTGACTCAACTTCCCCCCAAACCAATGCATGATAACGACGTTCCGTAGTACGGTCAAAGAATTGTTTTGCCAGATCGGTAAGGGCTTCCTCTGTTTTTGCGATCACAATTAAACCTGTGGTATGTTTATCGATCCGATGCACCAACCCTGGC
>CAIYQV010000399.1 GCA_903928365.1 uncultured Flavobacteriia bacterium | reverse complement strand
GGTCCGCACGCAGCCTATTTTGCAGTGCGCGATGATTACAAAAGAAATATACCAGGAAGGATCATTGGTGTTTCGAAAGATGCAGATGACAATATGGCTTTGCGTATGGCATTACAAACCCGCGAGCAACACATCAAACGTGATAAGGCTACTTCCAATATCTGTACGGCTCAAGCGCTACTTGCTGTAATGGCAAGTATGTATGCTGTATACCATGGTCCGGATGGAATGAAGGCAATTGCTTCACATTGTCATTCGTTGGCTTCAAAAACGGCCGATGGATTGAAAGCAATGGGTATTGAAATTGGCTCTGCAGATTATTTTGATACGATCTGGGTCAAAGGAGTTGATACAGCTGCAGTAAAAAAACTGGCAGAACAACATGGGATGAATTTCCATTATGTTAACTCTTCCGAACTGACGATTTCTTTTGGAGAACCTCACACCAGTGCTGATGTCACAACGATCCTTTCGATCTTTGCTCAGACCTCAGGAAAGGCGGCACCGTCTGTTTCTGCAGAGAACTCTGCAAATATTAACGCAGCCTTGCTTCGTTCAGACAACGTATTTACGCATCCCACATTCAACTCGTTCCATTCTGAATCAAAAATGATGCGTTATTTGAAGCGCTTGGAGAATAAGGATCTTTCGCTTGTACACAGTATGATTCCATTGGGTTCATGTACTATGAAGCTCAATGCCGCTTCTGAATTGATTCCAATCACGAATCCTCAATTTGCGAACATGCACCCTTTTGCTCCGGTTGAGCAAGCCGCGGGTTACCATGAAATGTTCCGTCAATTAGAAAAAGATCTTTGTGAATGTACCGGATTTGCAGCAATGTCATTGCAACCAAACTCAGGTGCTCAGGGAGAATACGCAGGTTTGATGGTCATCAAAGCATATCATGAAGCAAACGGTGATTTCCAGCGCACCAAAATGATCATTCCTTCTTCAGCACATGGAACCAATCCTGCCTCTGCCGTCATGGCGGGTATGGAGGTGGTCGTTACAGGTTGTGACGAAAACGGCAACATTGATATTGAAGAGTTACGCAAAGTTGCAAATGAACTGGGCAACACCTTGTCAGGACTAATGGTAACGTATCCTTCTACTCACGGAGTGTATGAAGAGGGAATTAAAGAGATCACTTCGATCATCCATGAAAATGGAGGTCAGGTCTATATGGATGGTGCGAACATGAATGCTCAGGTTGGCTTGACCAATCCGGGTAATATCGGAGCAGATGTTTGTCACCTCAACTTACACAAAACATTTGCTATTCCACATGGTGGAGGTGGTCCTGGAATGGGCCCGATCGGTGTAGCAGCACATCTTGCGCCTTTTATTCCGGGAAGTCCGGTGATCAAAGCGGGTGGCGACAAAGCGATCCATGCTATTTCCGCTGCTCCGTACGGAAGTGCATTGATCCTTTTGATCTCTTATGGTTATATTAAAATGCTTGGATCTAAAGGATTGCGTGAATCTACCGAGGCAGCCATTCTTAATGCCAATTACATTGCTGCTGAATTGAAAGGAGATTATGATATTCTTTATACCGGTAAAAACGGTACGGTAGCTCACGAATTGATTTTGGATTGTCGTGAAATCAAAAAGACCTCAGATGTAGAGGTAGCCGATATCGCAAAACGACTGATCGATTATGGATTTCATGCACCTACCGTTTCATTCCCTGTAGCAGGAACATTGATGATCGAACCAACCGAATCAGAAGATATAGAAGAACTCAATCGCTTTATTGTGGCCATGAAGACCATTCGCAAGGAGATTGCTGAGATCGAAAATGGTCATGCAGACAAGGAAAACAACTTATTGAAAAATGCGCCTCACACAGCTGATTGCATCATCAATAAAAACTGGAATTATCCTTATTCACCTCAAGAAGCGGCTTATCCGGCGGCTTATTTGAAAGAGTTCAAATATTGGGTACCGGTAAGACGTGTGGACAATGCCTTTGGTGACCGTAATCTTGTTTGTGCATGCCCAAGCGTGGAAAGTTACAAAAATGTAGTTGCTTAAGAATTATAATATCGACGTATGAAGCCGCTTATTTGAGCGGCTTTTTTATTTCAATCTTGCTTCTTCCACTTAGGAGTCCATTGATCTCCATGAGATAATTAATCTCTTTCTTTAATGACACGATCTCAAGTGCTTGTTCGTGCATTTTTTGATCGATTTGAAGCAAAGAACCGGCCATTTCACCTGGGGACAGAATTGACATTTCCTGATCACTTAATTTAAGAGAATAGGAAACACTGCTTTTTATATAAGTGGAATAAGGTTCAAAAAAATTATAATCCAGAATGTTTGAAATAATCATCAATAAACCTGTGTCGATGGTTTTTCGCTCAAAAATATCATAGACATTCTGACTTGTTTTATTGATTCTTCGAGCAAAT
Organism: uncultured Flavobacteriia bacterium; assembly: GCA_903928365.1. Taxonomy (GTDB): domain Bacteria; phylum Bacteroidota; class Bacteroidia; order Flavobacteriales_D; family Crocinitomicaceae; genus M0103. The sequence continues at coordinate 8,776 of CAIYQV010000399.1, read as the reverse complement.
TCACTTTTAGACATTCCGGCTTCAAGTAACCGTTTCTTGATCAATTTCCCAATGTGAATTTCCATTGGGCAATTTCACATTTAAATAAGTAAATTTCTGATGTTTTTAATCAATAGAAATAGATGATATTGTAAATTTTATTGGACATAAATCAATATAATTTTAATAGTTATTTTTCATTTTTTTATATCAAACTCTTCTTTTTCAAGAAGTTCAATCCAATCTCCATTATTTCTAGCATATTCTTTTTGGGCCAAACTTTCCACTATCCCCTTTCCATTTTTTCGTTCATCGTGAGTAGTGATGAGCCATTTTGCCCCACATTTTTCTTTCATACTTTTTGCATGATTGTGACCTAAGTTTACTGTCCCTCCTAACCAGAAAGGAAGTTTATACATCGTGGTAGTGGTGATGAGCACATCGGCTTTCGGAAGATTTTTTGCACGTGATCCATGAGGAGCATATAGCAATCGAATTCCTTCATTACAAAATAGAAATGCTTCATGTGCAGGATCCGGAAAAATTGAAGGCATCAATCTGCTTATTTGAATAGGCGCTTGTTCTAGATTAAGAAGTTTTTCAAAGTGATTCCATCGTCGAATCTTACGTAATATCTTTTTGGAAGCAATGACTGGAATCAACGGGTCACATTGAAGCAGTGTCTCTTTATTGCAATGATCGGTAAATGGATGGGAAATAAAAATATAATCAGGACGTTCCAATTCTTCTACCCTGGGTTGAGGCGTGACGTGAAATTGCTCACTAAATAACGGATGGAAATCCACCTGAGATGGACTGAACCAAGGATCCACCATGATCTTAATCCCATCCCAATTCCAAAGCCAGGAACAATCTCCATTTAATTTTTTGATCGTCATATTAGTGCTTGATTAAACACCATTTTGTGCGCTTTTGTTCGGTTATTCGATTTTAAGATCAATCTTACAAATAAAAATAAATAACCTCGAAATATGCTATCTTTCGAAAAATTGATCTTCATGAAATGGCATCTCATCCCGGTAATTTTATTCTGGTCTATTCGTGCTTACACGCAGGTTGTCTTTCCAACGGATACCCTTTCTGCTCCATCTGATTTTGAAAATGTCTATTCCCGAAAAATGGCAGATGACAGCCTTCAAACTTCCTTTGTGATCTGGATCAAAAAGAATGTAGCTGAGCATTATCATGAATTTCATACCGAGAACATCTACATTCTGGAAGGAAAAGCTGAAATGACCATCAACGGGGAAAAACGAGTTGTAAAAAAAGGGGATTACCTGAACATCCCAAAAGGTACGCGTCATGCTGTCCGAAAAGTCTTGTCACGGAAACCACTGAAAGTCATCTCCATTCAATCACCTCGTTTTGACGGGACAGACCGAATCATCATCAATCCGCCACATGCGGATTTCTGATCAGTTCTTTTTCACAAACTCTTCGAACGATTTCAGTTCTATGTACTTGATTCCGGCTTTCTCCGTAGCGGATTTGTACTTCGTAACTTGCTGATCCTTGATCGCTTTGAAATTCGTTCTTCCTTCGTTTAACTTTGACTGAAGCATCTTTAGCGTTTCTAACTGAGACTGCGATGGGGCACCATAATAAGAGCCAATTGTGCTATACAGATCACCGATTTTTTCGCGCAATTGTTTCTCCCCGGCGCCAACATAGTTGTCTCCTTTGGTGATTACCAATACATCTTTCAGTTTGTTCAGATCAGCATTCAATTTAGTAGCATGTTTCTTCAAAGAGGTATTCTCTTTCATGACCTTATCGCTATGAGCCAATAATTCATCAATTTCATAAACCATGTATGCCAACTCCTCCGTCATTGTATAGAGCGTTTTTACCGTCTCTTGCTGCATCTTGCGTTCTTCCAGTGTAAATACCGTTTTTTCAGGGTACTTCAATTCGATCCACGTTTCAAATTTTTCAGACCCTTTCGTAATGACCACCTTATACTTTCCAGCAGGAACTCGTGGAGCAAACATGGCTGCCCCATCCACTGTTTTTCCGGAAGCTACTTTTGGTGCCATAGAATTGTATCCCCATTCCACTATGTTAATTCCCTTCTGTTTTCCTGGAGCAATGGTGTTGATCCAGTTGTCCTTATCATCATAGATGTCAAGTGTCATCTTACCGAACGTATGTCTCTTGGATAAATAATAAGTGATCTTTGCAGCACTGGAAGGATTAGATCCTACAAACTGTGTTTCACTGCTTGACCCTCCAAACGTGCTGGATTCATTCATTTCAAAAGGTTTAGAAGCAAAGAAATGAAGTGGTTTAGCCATTACTTCAGGTGTCAGCTCCCGCAAAGGACTGATATCATCAATGATGATAATACCGCGACCATGAGTTCCTAAAATGAGGTCATTTGTTTTAGGATGTTGTTCTATATAATGTACCGCAGCGGCAGGAACACCATTTGTGAATTTCGACCAGCTTTTTCCTCCATCGATGGTGACGAATAATCCGAACTCTGTTCCAAGGTAAAGAATGTTTGGATTTTTCAGGTCTTCCTGGATGTTGCGAGCAAACCCGATGATTTCAGAAGTTGCAATAGAAGTCCATGTAGCACCGAAGTCTGCCGTTTTAAAGACATAGGCATTTTTATCATTTCGCGTGTGACCATCAAAAATAGCATATGCCGTGCCTTTTTCAAATGAACTTGGTTCAATATGATAACACCATGTTTTTGCTGGAATGCCCTTCAAATTTGCTGTCAGATTCGACCAAGATTTTCCTCCATCTTTGGTTAATTGAACGTTCCCGTCGTCTGTTCCTATCCAAAGGAGATTTTGATCTAAAGGAGATTCTGCAATCGAGAAGATCGTACAATGATTCTCCGCTCCTGAATTATCTGCAGAAAGGCCGCCTGATTCTACCTGATTTTGTTTCGCAGGATCGTTGGTCGTAAGGTCCGGGGAGATCTTCGTCCAATTGTTCCCCATATCATCCGAACGATGCAAAAACTGACTGCCGATATACAAACGATCCGGAGCATGTTTACTTGTAGATATCGCTGCATTCCAGTTGAAACGCAATTTAGGATCACCCTGCACCGGGAACGGCTTCACGATCTTCGTCTGTTTCTTTTCAATGTCATATCGCCACACTGCTTCTGCACCCTGCATTTCAGAGTACATGATCTTCGGATTGGTCGGATGCGGATACACTCTGAATCCATCTCCCATACCAATCGACTCCCAGTCACGCGCTTCAATTCCTCCCGGACTTGCAGATGGTCCGAACCACGAACCGTTATCCTGTAATCCACCGTAAATATTATATGGTGTCTGATTATCCAAACTCACATGGTAAAACATACAAATCGGTAAATTTTCCACGATCTCCATGGTTGTCCCTCCGTTCAAAGAACGATACAATCCGCCATCGGTAGCAACCAGCATGCGATCAGAATCTTTCACATCGAACCAGATATCATGGATATCGGAGTGCATAAAGCCCAAACCTTTGAACGTTTTTCCTCCATCGTGACTAATAGAACCTGATAACCCTGCTTTCACAACTGTTTCAGGGTCAAGCGGATCGACCACAATACGAGAAAAATAGAATGGACGAACTGTCAATTCAAAATCACTGTTCAAGTGTTTCCATGTAGCACCAGCATCATCGGAGCGGTACAATCCTTTTTGTTCTGCCTTTTCGGCTTCTACTACTGCGTAAAGAATCTTAGAATTAGAAGGAGCTACTGTCACGGCTATTCGTCCCAATTTACCTTGAGGAAAACCATTCTGAATTTTGTTCCAGGTCTTTCCACCATCTGAACTTTTGTAAAGAGAGCTATTCAATCCACCTGAATTAAAAGACCACGCTGTTCTTCTGAATTCCCAGAAAGCAGCATACAACACGTTCGGATCATTTGGATCCATTACCAGATCTGAGCATCCAGTTCCCGTATTGACGTAAAGTATTTTGTTCCACGACTTGCCTCCATCTGTTGTTTTATAAACTCCTCGGTCTTCGCTGTCTCCCCACAAAGCTCCAAGTGCAGCAACATAGACAGTGTTCTTATCTTTTGGATGAACCTCCACTGCCGCAATGCGCTCTGTTTTTTCAAGTCCCAGGTGTGACCAGTTCTTTCCACCATCTGTTGTGCGATAGATCCCGTTTCCTACAGAAACACTGTTACGTGTCCAAACTTCACCGGTACCTACCCAAACCGTATTATCCGGATCGGAAGGATCCACAGCCACTGCACCAATGGATTGGGGCTGATCATCAAAGATGGAATAAAATTGTACCCCACCATCCTGAGATTTCCAAACTCCACCTCCAGCTGTACCGATGTATATCACACGGGAATTGGATGGATGTCCTTCAATATCACTCACACGTCCGCTCATTAATGCCGGACCGATCTGTCGGGCTTTCAGATCACCAAACAACTCTTTTCCTTGAAGGGCAACAGATTCTTGCGCATGCAATGAAAACAAAATACACGATAAACTCAGGAATGAAAGGGTCTTTTTCATATCAATTCAAGCTAAACTTTAATTCGAATTATTCTCCGGGAAATTTAAAAATGGCATCTTCGTATTTCTTGTTTAACTCTATTGAGTCAAACACGATCGTTTGTCCCTGTCCATCTTTGATCTTCTGAGTCATGGAGAAGGCAAAATAAATTCCATTCACTTCCTGATAATCGGAAAATACGGTTTGAGAGATCTGACCTTTCATCTGACCTGAAGGGATTTCCGCCTCCACAACGATGGGTACATAATTTTCTTTATCGAAATAGTAAAATTCAACGTTCGGGACATCTTGACCTTCTACCAACTGAGCCTTTTTTGTCACTTTCATTTTCAGACATTCCGTTCCTTCGATCGTTTCGTTTGGAAGCATTTCCACTGTATATCCTTTCGTTTTATAATCCATCAAGGGCGTCATGAAATCCACACCTGCTGTTCGCTTCACATTTTCTGTAGTTTCAGCATCATTCTTCTCAGGTTTCATGGTCATGAAATTGGTACCCCACGATGTAGTGCCATCAAAAGCACCCTGTATCATTTCCTGTCCTTGAAAAGTAATCTTGGTAAGTGTACGACCATCACGCAAGGTGATCATTTCTACGGGTATGGTCATGCCTCCATAATCCACTTTTGCTTTCATCTCCATACTGGAAATGGAATTTATCTTTTCAATACCACCCAATGTCTTTAGGTATTTCTCAATGACCTCTTCGGCTGTTTGAGCTGTAGAAAGGAAACTGCATCCGATAAATGCGATACAAAGGCTAACAAATTTCATAATACAAATTTTGTTCTAATTTACGTCTCAAAAGAACGCTTTCTAAAAAAGAATGATAAGCGGTTCAAGGACTGAGTTGACTGCACTTTTTTAAACTTTAGAAAACAAAAAATCCCGCCAATCGGCGGGATTTAATTATTTCATGAGCTGGATTATATACCAAATGCAGCTTTCACTTTATCTACGTAATCCAGTTTTTCCCAGGTGAAGAGCTCAACCTCCATCACCTTCACTGTTCCATCCGGTGCAGAGAAAGATTTGGTTACTACTTCATTCTTACGACCCATGTGACCATAAGCGGCCGTTTCAGAGTACATTGGATTTCTCAATTTCAAACGTTGCTCGATGAAGTATGGACGCATATCAAAGATCTCTTCGATCTTGCGAGCGATATCGCCATCTGTCATGTTTACTTTAGAAGTTCCGTATGTATTGATGAATAAACCACAAGGTTTTGCCACACCAATCGCATAGGATACCTGAACTAAGACCTCATCACACAATCCCGCTGCAACCATATTCTTCGCGATATGACGCGTTGCGTATGCCGCCGAACGGTCCACTTTCGAAGGATCTTTACCAGAGAAAGCACCCCCTCCGTGAGCACCTTTTCCACCGTAGGTATCCACAATGATCTTACGACCTGTCAAACCTGTATCACCGTGTGGACCACCGATTACAAATTTCCCAGTTGGGTTGATGTGATACGTAATGTCATCCGTGAAAAGTCTTTGAAGCTCAGGCTTTAATTTTGCTTTTACACGAGGAATAACGATTGTGATAATATCTTCTTTGATCTTAGCCAACATCGCCTCTTCCGCATCAAAATCATCGTGCTGCGTAGAAACAACAACCGTATCAATACGCTGAGGAACATTGTCATCTGAGTACTCGATGGTTACTTGTGATTTTGCATCCGGACGAAGGTACGCGATCAATCCCGGTTCATTGTTTCGAATGAAGGAAAGTTCTTGTAAGATCTTGTGCGCCAAGTCCAATGCTAATGGCATGTAGTTCTCTGTTTCTTTGGTAGCATAACCAAACATCATCCCCTGGTCTCCCGCACCCTGATCCTCAGGATTCGTTCTTTCAACACCTTGATTGATGTCTGAAGACTGGTCATGAAGAGCAGAAAGAATTCCACATGAACTCGCATCAAACATGTATTCTGACTTCGTGTATCCGATCTTTTTGATGGTTTCACGAGCAATTGACTGAACGTCCAAGTAGGTATTCGTTTTGATCTCTCCTGCAAGAACAACCTGACCTGTTGTTACCAAGGTTTCGCATGCAACTTTAGAGGTTGGATCAAAAGCCATGAAATGATCGATCAACGCATCTGAGATCTGATCTGATACTTTATCCGGGTGTCCTTCTGAAACGGACTCTGATGTAAACAAATATGACATCTTCTATTAAAATTGATTTTTGATGTGCAAAAGTAGTAAAATAAAACTGCTATAAAAGTTGATAATTCGGCTTTTTTGAAAAGACTGTAAATATTCTACCAAATTGATAGACATTTACTTCATTCCTCCGGGTTTACAGCAGGCAGGAAGACGATTCACTGCCTCTGGATCCGCTTTACTTTCATCCGCATCGTAACCAATGGAGTTGATTTTCTTACGCACTTCATCAAGAGAAATTTTAGTCACATTGAATTTCACCGTGACCTTTTTGGTTTCTAGATCGAGTTCTGCAAACGAAACCCCTTTCGTATAATTGAGTCCATCCTCGATACGCTTTTTACAATCCCCGCACTCTGCAGATGTCTGTATTGTTATGGTTTCAAATTTCAGTTTTTTCTCCTGTGAGAAAGCTGAATTTAAACTTACCAACGTAAGTAGTGCAATCATTAAATTTTTCATTTTCATTATTTTAGTTAGATTTTCTTTTTTTCTCTTTTTAAACTGTAGCGAAAACCGCCATAGATCATCGTTCCCATTACCGGACCCCAGATTTGTGTGGCATCAAATGTCGTTCCGAATGGATTGGCTGCATCCAAAATAGGAGTTGATTGTCGGTAATTTGTAAGATTCTCACCCCCCACGTACAATTCCCAACTTTTATGAATGTGAGTGATCTGTGCATGCATGGTAGCATAGGATCTTCCGTCTTTTTCAATTCCTCCAGTAACTGTGCCAGGCAATCTTGACTTACCAATTAATGACAGTGTCAGATCAAACTCCCAGCGTTTGTTTCGTGTTTTATAACCTGTATTGACAAGACCTCTATGCTTTGGAATCATTACCTGCTGTTGCATCTTTCCGGCATACTGAGCCTTTACATCCAGGTATTTGTAGGCAAAGCGAAGCTCCCAATTCTTGAGTGGATTTACATTCCATTCTGTTTGCAACGCATTGGAATACGAACCGCCTTCCTGATTAGAAAACACCGTAAAGTCCCCTTCGCGGTCAACGATCAATTGATTCGTAAAGCGAGTATGATAAAAATCAGCCGACCAGGTACTTTTCTGTTTGAAAAACTTGAATTCCTGAACAATAGATGCACCTGCATTCCATGAGATTTCCGGCTTCAATTGAGGAAGCGCTGTCCATGTTCTACCTGAAGCCAACAACGAAACATTATCAACGAGGTAGTTGGGAATTCTCCAACCTTTCCCGGCGGTAAAACGAAGATCAGTGCGTTCTGTTAATACGTATTTAAGATGCCAACGTGGAGTAAATTGAAAACCAAAAACGTTATGGTGATCCAGCCTTGCTCCAAGCACACTACTCAGCCGCATTCCTGTGTAAGTATATTCTGAGAAAATGCCGGGAATGATATCCAACCGATCTGCGCTTAGAGAATCCTGTTGCTGCTTCATATCGGTGTATAAAAAACTGGCTCCGGTCTTAATCTTGTGATCTGTGGTACCTAAAATACCATCGTAAATGGCATTGATATATCCTCTTTTTTCTTCGCCCTGAAAGGACCTTAGTCCGAACAGCGCATCCAAGGTCTGGTATTTCAAATTGTAAACAATTCCCAGAGAGTTGTATGGTTTTCGCATAAAAAATCCTGTTTTCGCGAACACGTCTACATGTCTTGAATCAATATGGACCCCATATTTATCCGAAGTTGATTTCGAATCGTATCCTGTTTGACCACCCAACTTTTCGTCGCGGTATGCGTTCACACCAAATTGGGATTCCATTTTCTTGCCCTGAAAAGCCCAGCGATTCATGAATGCGTAAGTGTTTCCTTTGGGTGTGTCTCTGAAACCATCACCATTGTTATCCATCTCCCCAAACATTCCGGAAGCATGTGCCAAGGTTCCCGTGCTCCATTTGCTGTTTATGATCTGACCTGCATTCAGGTTGACTTCGGCTCGACCAAAGATGTTGCCATAGCCATTGACGAAAAAACGCTCCATTTCTGAAGGCTTTTTCAGTTCCAGATTGACCAGACCCGCCATCGATTCAAAACCATTCACCACTGTTCCTGTTCCTTTAGTGATCTGTATCGATTCGATCCATGTTCCGGGTATAGATGTCAAGCC
>CAIYQV010000398.1 GCA_903928365.1 uncultured Flavobacteriia bacterium | reverse complement strand
GGAGAATCAACACGCACAACTTTCCAATAAGAACTGCAAATACGCACTTGTAAATTCACTTGTTTTGCTGGCTGCTCCATCAATCAGACATCATGTCACTTTGAGGAATATCGATTAGCGAGGATGAACAGGAAAAATTTTTAAAAAGGAAAAAGACTATAATTCTTAATATTTTCAGCAGAGATTAATTGAAAAAACCAAGCGCAGGCTTTCAGAATACTTTGAACTTATTTTAATAATTATGCTCCCGAACTGAAAAGGTCTCACAAAGACAACAGCATTATCTCAGCAAATTAACATGACCTACAACTTCAGCTGAAGCGTCATTCTTCAACAGTTTATATTGAATTCTCCATATATAAACTCCATCTTGACAGACAAATTTCTCTGGATTTGTTCCGTATGTCCCATCCCAACCGACTTCATGGTCATAAGATTCAAAAACAATTTCTCCCCAGCGATTGAAGATGGTTAGGTGGTAATCCTGCGGATCGAATCCGGAAGTAAAGATTGGAAGAAAAATAGGGTTATATGAATCATCGTCTGGTGTAAATGTGTTTGGGACATAAAATATCAATTCTTCTTCGATTGTTATAATAGAGATTACCGTATCCACACAGCCTGCCGAAGAAGTGGCTACGAGTACAACTTCATATTCACCAGCATTTTCAAAGGGGAATTCGTGAGACGGTTCAAATTCCCCGGATGAGCTTCCATCTCCAAAGAACCACGTGTACGTAGCTGCACCCTCAGAGTAATTGGAAAAATTCACCCCTGTTTCTAGTGTCGTAGGCTGACTCGGTTGGTAACCAAAATCAGCAATCGGCAACTCTTGTGCACAAAGCACATTTAAAGCCGTAAAGCTAGATGAACAACCATTATTTTCCACCGTTAATGTCACATCATAGCAACCGGGAACTGTCAGCGTAGTAAATGCCGAACAACCTGAAAAAGTTTCTCCATTTGACAGTTGCCAAAAACAATTTCCAGTTGAGGAAACACTTTCCAATTGAACATCAAAAGGAATACAACCTACTCCATCAAATTGAAATAATGCCGTTGGAGTATCATTGACTGTAAGTTGCATATTATCTGTCGCCGTGCAACCAAAAGTATTGGTTCCCGTCACTGTATATATTACAATTCCCGCCTCTGGACTAAAAGAAACATTATTCAAAACATTATTATTCCAAGTATAGACATTTGCCCCCGAACCCATTAGCGTAACCTGTTCGCCTTCACAAATAATGATGTCATTACCAGCTGAGACTTGTGGTATAGGATTCGTGACAACATTTACAATATCAGAAGATGTGCATCCATTTACATCAGTACCTGTGACTGTATAATTAGTTGTTCCTGGACCAGCGCTGAAGGGAACACCATTTACAACAGCATTCGACCAGTTGTATGTCACTGCACCTGATCCATTCAATAGAACGTCCTCTCCTACACAAACTATTTGATCGACACCCGCATCAACTATCGGATTCGGATTTATGGTAATCGAAATTGATGTCGTTGTTGCACATTGAGAGGAACCTGGTGTAAAAATATATGTTTGATTTCCTGCAACCGATGTAGATACTTGACCGCTCCAAGTACCCGAAATACCGTTGCTGGAGGTAGAACCCAACACCGGAGGAAGGGAATTCTGACAGACCGATTCTAAAGGGTCAAAAATAGGCGTAACCGTTGCAATTACCGTTATATCCATTGTAGCTGAAGTTCCACATTGGCCTGCTGAAGGTGTGAATATATAGGTATCTGTTCCAACATTTGCTGTTGATACACTAGGTGACCACGATCCCTGTATTCCATTATTTGAAATTGCATCAAGAACCGGGGGAGCTGTATTCTGACAAACATCGGGAACAGGATCAAACACCGGTACTTGTGAAAGCGAGTTCACAATGATGGACATGGTAGCAGTTGCCGCACATTGTCCAGGATCAGGAGTAAAAGTATATGTCGTTGTTTGTGTATTATCAACCGGTGGACTCCATGACCCAAATATGTTGTTGGTTGAATTAGTTGGAATAGGGGAAACAGGATCTCCCTGACATATGGCGGGTACTTGCTGAAAAAGTGGGCTAATCAATTGATTTACTGATATCGAAATCGTTGTTGAATTGGCACATTGATCAGCATCAGGTGTGAACGTGTATACTGCAGAATTGTTTGAATCGAACGTGGGATTCCACCCTCCGCTAATCCCTTCCAACGATACTACTTGCAAGGGATTGGTAGAAGCCCCCACACAGATGGGGTCTATTGGCGCAAAAGTTGGTGTAACCGGTGGCCCCACATTTACAGTTATTTGAGTAGTAGTGGCGCATTGCCCGCTTGAAGGGGTAAATGTATATGTGGTAGTATTCGAGTTGTTTATTGCTGGAGACCAAGTACCATTAATATTTTCATTCGACAATGTCGGAAGTGGGTCGATGGTTGCCCCTACACAAAAAGGTCCAATCGGATCAAAAGTTGGGACCGTTGCAGAATTTATTGTAATGGTCATTGTTGCACTAAGAGCACATTGACCTGAATTGGGCGTAAAAGTATATGTCGTGGTAGAAAGATTATTTATCGCAGGAGACCAAGATCCATTGATTCCATTTGTAGAAAGGGTTGGTAATGCTTGTATGGTTGACCCTGAACAGACAGGTGCTACCTGATCAAAGCCGGGGATAATTGTTGGTTGGTCAACAGTTATCGTCAAAGTGGCAGTATTGGCGCAGTTTGACGGGTCTGGCGTAAAAGTATAAGTAGTAGTACTCGAGTTATTTAACGCAGGGGACCATGTACCAATTATACCGTTATTGGATGTCGTTGGTAAAGGAGAAAGATTGTCACCTGAACAAATCGATGGCACTGGATCAAATAAAGGAGTTGGCTGTGCGCCTGCACTGTATATGATTCGTACCTCTCCCCTGGCTCCGTCACCACCCACTCTGGACTGATGATTATTACCACTGGAATTACATGAATTGCGATTGTGTGAGGCCGCTCCTCCTCCTCCTCCTCCGATGGTTACGCCCGGATTTCCATTCGTTCCAAAAAATCCGTTTCCATAAGGCTGATTTATTCCACTACCACCATTTCCTCCATCTGCATTTCCACCTACACCCGCTGCAATAAGCCCACCATTTGTGCCATTTGCATTTGTTCCAGCACCACCACCTCCTCCTCCACTCTTATCGTTTGTACTTGAGCTATGTACGCCAGATGCTCCGTTACCTCCGGTGTGAGTCGTGGTTCCATTTGCTCCACCTCCACCAGTACCTCCAGCACCATTTGCACCATCATGATTAAAGCTACAACCAAAATTGCAACTACGTACGATATTTGCTGCGCCACCACCGTTACCTCCAAAACCGGTCAAAGTACCTGGACCTGCAGTGGCTGGACCAGAAAAAGTGCTATTTCCACCATTTCCTCCATTATTCGCTCTATTTTCTCCGGATGAATTCACGGAGGCCACACCACCTGCACCAACCGTAATGTTATAAACTTGACCGGGCACTACAGTGTATGTTCTGCTTGCAAAACCTCCGCCGCCGCCGCCGCCCGCGGTTGCGCAAATCTCATCGCCTTGTTCACAATTGGCGCCATTACCACTCACACTATTGAAACGAGACCAGACAGATCCGCCCCCTCCGCCTCCACCCCAAACCTGAACGGTAATTTGTGTAACACACGGAGGCACAGTCCAAGTATAATTTCCTGGTGTCGAGTATACAACGGGGGCTTGTGACTGCACCCAAAAAGGCTTAGACCAAAAAAACCAACTTAGGATAAATATGTAGAAGTTCGCTTTTTTCAAAAATCTCATTTTAAAACTTAAATAAAACTAAAAATGCAAAACATTGATTTGATCAATAAAAAGTTTGTTTTTGTGTTTCAACTAATGACATTTCATTTTGACCAATCACACAAATTGTGTTAGGCCAATGTAGCCAGTATTCATGTCTAAATCAATGCTTGCACATAGACATTACATAGACACAATGTAATTCGATAAAAATTATTTCAAAACTTGAACCTCAGGATGATCTTCAACCCTATGTAAAACTCTATCAGCAGCTTGCATAATAACCTCTTTGATGGCAAAAAAATGATTAATAAAATGCAAAAAAGATTGGTTATAAATAATTGCTTGATTCAAGTAATGAGTAATTACCAGTTGAGATATTACTTAATTTAAATCTATCTTAAGAAAGGGTAATCAACAATCTCTACTTTTCTTTGAGAATTGTAATAGTGCCTTTGATTACATCTCCCTCGTTTTCCGGATCCGTATAAATCATGTAATAAAAAGAACTGACGGGCAATGTCTTCCCTTCATATGTACCATCCCATGGATTACTCATATAATCTCCCTGAGTGGATTCATAAATAAGATTTCCCCAGCGATTGTAGATATACACCTTATTATTCGGATACTTTTCATCCAACCCATACAATTCCCATGTTTCATTCACCCCATCTCCACTTGGTGTAAACCCTGTGGGAATAACTACTTCACAAGGTGATTCAGTAAGTTGGACCTCTGCATTAGCATCCGTTGCACAAGGTGCTGTAGCTGCTACCGTGTATGTATACACCAATCCAACACTGCTCCATGTCCCGCCTGGATCAGGTGTGCCTGAAAGTGCATTGAAAAGTTCTGCTGATGTCACGGTGCTTCCCTGGCAAATTGTTAGTATACCATCCGTTCCTGCATTGGGTTGTAGCTGCTCGCTAACCGTCACACTTGCCGTTGCATCTGTACATCCGGCTACCGTTACCGTGTACGTATACGTCCCCGCTCCTGCCAAGGCCGGTGACCAGGTGCCGCCTGCATCAGGTGTCCCTGTTAGAGCATTGAAAAGTTCTGCTGATGTCACGGTGCTTCCCTGGCAAATTGTTAGTGTACCATCCGTTCCTGCATCTGGAGCTGCAATCTCGGTCAAGACAACCTGTGCAGTAGCATCTGTGGCACATGGTGCTGTCGCTGTCTCGGTGTACGTATACGTTCCTGCACCTGCCAGGGCCGGTGACCATGTCCCGCCT
>CAIYQV010000397.1 GCA_903928365.1 uncultured Flavobacteriia bacterium | reverse complement strand
GTAGCCATGTTCTTCGGATTTTAACAGAACAATAGGTTTTCTATAGGTTACAAATGAACGAATGATGGCAAGAACATATGATAAACTGCCTCCCACGAATTTCCTCTGACCGTGTAGTAATTGAACAACCTTACCGCCGAACCCTACATCACTAATATTAACACACCATTTTACCTTTTCTTCGTGAACTATTTTAATCAAATCTATTTCACGGAAGTGCATTTGATCAATTGCAGATAGTAATTTTTCCGATGTCCAAGATAAATCTAATCCTCTTGCCAGGTCATTCGCAGTACCATTAGGTAGTATCAACAATGGGATATTCTTTTGAATCTGTTTTAGTCCGTTCACTACCTCATGGATCGTGCCATCACCTCCCAGAACAATTAATAAAGAACAACCCTCATGAATTGACTGAACCGTTAGCGATGTAGCCTCTCCTGAAAAGGAAGTTTGTCTGATATCAAAAGAAGTATGATATGCTGATTTAATGGCCTTAAGCAAGCGAACATTGCCCTCAGATAATTTTCTCGCACCATTTTGAATTGCGACAATTTTCACTTCAAATTATCTCACCAAATTAACATGCCCCGTAATTGAAATGTACTCATCATTATCAGACCGTTTGAAATCGATTTTCCATACATACGTTCCGTCCTGACATTCCTTTACATTATTTCCAGTCCCATAAGTTCCATCCCAACCTATTTCTGCATCATATGATTCATAAATCAATTCACCCCATCTATTGTAGATAAGCATTCTGAAGTTATAAGGGTCAAATCCTGAAGTAAATACAGGTTTGAAACGTTCGTTCGCCGAATTGCCATCAGGAGTAAATGTATTTGGCACGTAATAAATAAGCAGGTCTTTTTGATCAATCCATACACTGAAGGTATCCGTACAACCACCTGCACTAATTGCAGTAAGCGTGATAACATAGCCATCTTCCTCAATCGATTGGAAAAGATGTGAAGGATTAAAAGATCCTGACGAATAGCCATCTCCAAAATCCCACTGATAGGAAACGGCATCGTTCGACGTATTTATGAACTGGACTGTTTCAGAATAGGCAGAGAAAACAGCTGGGTTAGACATGAATTCTGCCGTAGGATAGTCATGTACATTAACCGTCGCAGAGACAGGCTGACTTGAGCACTGTCCAATCATATATGTTACTGTATATTGCGTAGAGACAGTTGGGGCAACATTGATACTCGCTGTTGAATCTCCTGTTGGTGACCATGCGAAAGTGCCTCCTGGTGCAGATGGCATTGCAACCAGTGTAACAGAATCTCCCACACACACATCTGCATTGAGTAGTTGTACCGTTGGTGTATTGATCACCGTAACGATTGCTTGTGCCTGAGCACTGCAAGCACCCAGCGTATACGTAACGTTGTAAGATTGGGTAGCATTAGGATTAACCTGTAGGGTATTAGTTGTCACTGACGATCCGGACCATTGATATGTTCCTCCTGCCGGCGATCCAACAGCCACAAGGTTAGTTGGTTGTCCTGCACACATCGATGGAGAATTAACAGATAGTGCAGGGGTTACAGGTGGTGGAACGATAACAACCGAAGTGACAGGCGAATTACAGCCATAGACTGTTACTGTCACATTATATGAACCTGATGAAAGATTTGCGAAGCTACCACTCGTGTTGCTTTGGAAGGGTCCTGAAGGAGCAACAGGCAATAAATTATAAAGCGTAGTAGTTGAAGGTGGGATATTTGTAACAACGATACTTCCTGTAGATGTATTACAAGTAGGTTGGGTAATTGTCACAACGGGTGCAGGAGGTACCGTAACGTTGATAATTGTGGTATTCGTTGCGGCGGAAGTACATCCATTGACTGTAACTGTTAAGGCATAATCACCGGGCGTCAAACCAGAAAACAATCCAGTTGAATTGGTTTGGGAAGGTCCTACAGGATTGGTCGGCGTAACATGATATACCACTCCAACACCAGGAGAAGGAGTTTGAAAATTAATCGTTCCTGTGCTTGAATTACATGAAGGCTGAATTACTTGAGCTTGAGGAGCTGCAGGACCAGATGGAACAGGGGAAACGATAAATGCCGCAGGTAACGAGGTACATCCATCCTCCGTGGCCGTCATCTCAAAGGTTCCGGAATTTAAGTTATTAAATAAACCCGTGAAATTCGATTGAGCTGCAATAGGGGGATTGATTCCTGTTAATGTATAGGTTATAGCGTTTCCAGATAATGAAATAGGGAAGGTTGTTTCTATTGTTCCGGTAGGTGCAAGGCAAGTTGGATCCGTAACCATGGCATTTGGCGCCGACGCTGCCGGAGTTATTTGAATGGTCATCGAGGCAGTGAACCCACAGGCTCCGGCATCAGGTGTAAATGTATAGGTAGTAGTTTGCTGATTATTCAAAGCAGGCGACCATGTTCCGTTAATTCCATTGGTAGACGTTGTTGGCAAAGCAGGAATTGACATTCCTTGACAATACGGGCCAAAAGGATCAAACAAAGGTGATGAAACAGGCGTACTCAGTATATAAGGAATGTCCGAAAATGTTCCCCAATTCAGTCTTTGAGCGCGGGAAAATGGGCTGCCTGATGTTACAAAACTACCCGTGATATTTTCCCATAACGGAGCCGTTAGATTCCATCTAGATAAGCCTGTCCATGTTCCGTCCGCAACAGGATCATAGTTAATGGCAAGATCAGCATTGGTCGCTCCTGAAATGCGATTGATCTGATGGTAATATAATGGATTGAGCAGACATATACTATCATTATGTAATGATCTGTCGTGTGCTTCTAACGTTGCGTCCAGATTAGCCAAACGGACCGAATATTGGTTCGCATTCGAATTGACGGGCGTAATTTCTACAGGCCGATATCTTGTTGTTCCAACACTAGAGCCAACGGGATATAAGTATAAACCATTTGAATTTGTCCGACGGGCCAAAAATCCACCGTTTAAACTTGAAACAAAACCTGTAGTTCGGTTAATAGCATTGAGGGCAGTATTTTCCATGTAGAATGAAAACGTTTCTGTTTTCAATTCCAAATGATTAAGACTTAGAATTCCAGTGGCATATTTATCAATCTGCTGAATTTTAAAACCAGATCCATTCAAGGTAAGATTATGAAAAATAGTTGCGGAGGTTCCTCCCAGAAATTGGGTGGCACCATCCATAAATACAGTACCTAAGGTCGATTGGAAACTTCCATTATCAAACCAGTTTCCAGAAAGGTGAATATGACCATCGGCCAAAATTGTTGAATTATTCGTGACATCCTGCGATACATACATCGTTGCAGGCGTTCCTGCATTTTGGTTCACATCTATCGTTCCTGTTTGATTAAGGACACTTCCATTTACTGTAATAACAGATCCAGATTTCGCAGAAATAACCGAGCCGTAATTTTGTAGGACTTGGGCAGAAACAATATTTAATTGAGTTATACATAAAGTGAAAAGTCCCTTTATAATTAAATCAGTTTTAATATTGTTTATGAGTTTTATCATTTCTGAAATGTTGCTCAGATGAAATTATTTTTTTCTATTCTTTTTTTCTTCCATTAATAATGGATTCTGAATTCTTTCAACATATTGCTGATCAATATTATTTGTTATTTTTTCTTCTAACTTCATTTTTGGGTTTTGCGTTCTTTCCCACGTAACATTTTCAAAACGAGTAGTATCCATAAGAATTACCATTGGATTTTGACATCGCAATGAGTTCAGA
Organism: uncultured Flavobacteriia bacterium; assembly: GCA_903928365.1. Taxonomy (GTDB): domain Bacteria; phylum Bacteroidota; class Bacteroidia; order Flavobacteriales_D; family Crocinitomicaceae; genus M0103. Next base: position 891 of record CAIYQV010000397.1, on the reverse strand, counting down.
ACATTATCATTGAGATTAGAGTCTTGGGAGAAAACAACAATAGAATCTAAAAGAAACGACATTAGGAAAACTTGTTTTAACATACTCTATATTTTATGGTGCATCTAGAATCATTAACGATCGATTGAAATAGGATGCAGATGCAGCAAGGTTATTTATTGTAGTATTCGTTGCTCCTGCCCGCTGCGCTGCCCATCTTATTTCTATTGTGTTAGAAACCCCAACATTTACATTTAAAGGTACAGAAACTCCTATGTCCCATAAATTCCAAACCGTTCCACATTGTGTATCCCATTCTCTTATTGAAACACCGTTAACTCTAACCTCAAACCAAACTGTATGATTATTGAACGGGGCGGCTGTATATGTGCCAGCAGCAGTAAAGAACATAAATACAGAAGAATTTATTGGTGTAAATGTAATTGTCATTTCTGGCATTGAAGTAAACGCACCTGCTGCTGCATTTGCAGCAATAGTAGCATTAGTTGTGCCAACCACACTGTATTTTTTTACATTGTTTGGTCCAGCTGGCCCTTGCGGACCTGTTGCTCCTGTTAATCCTGTTGGACCTTGCGGACCTGTTGCTCCTGCTGGTCCAGTTGCACCTGTTAATCCTGTGGCTCCCGTTGCACCGTCAGCCCCTGCTGGACCAGTTGCTCCTGCTGGACCAGTTGCACCCGTTAATCCTATTGGTCCAGTTGCACCTGTTAATCCTGTTGCTCCCGTTGCACCGTCAGCACCTGCTGGACCCGTAGCTCCTGTTAATCCTATTGGCCCCTGAGGACCAGTTGGACCAGTTGCACCCGTTAATCCTGTTGCTCCCGTTGGTCCAGTTGCGCCGTCAGCCCCTGCTGGACCCGTAGCTCCCGTTAATCCTATTGGCCCCTGCGG
>CAIYQV010000396.1 GCA_903928365.1 uncultured Flavobacteriia bacterium | reverse complement strand
GGTCGAGCGGAGTAGTCCGACAACAAGATCGGTTCATTTCTGGACCAATCTTGTGCCTGACCATTATACAGTTCTTTAACGTCTGTTTTCATAATTAGATTGCCTTTAATCTGGCTGTTTTGAGGTAGTTGCCTACAAATGCTTTTCCAGTTAATCCAAAATCTGCTACTGCAAGAAACACGAGGTCTTCATTGCCAATGTTGACAGATTGATGATTACACCATCTTGGAATAAAAGCAAAATCACCCGGATTTACTTCATTTTCAAAATTGTCTACCAAGACTTTGCCTTTGCCCTTGAGAAAAATAAAGACCGTCTCATGCGCATGCTTGTGCATTTCATTGGCCTTCCCCGGTTTAACGGTGACAATTCGAGGGTCAAGAACCTCCAATTCAAAGGGCAACAGAGAAACGGTGAAATCAATATTCAGTTCATCCACCTTATTCTCATACAGCCCACTCAGTTTAGAATCTTGCAGGCTTGAGATCAATTCTGCTGATTCCGTCGCTGAGGTCAAAGATTTCTGAGCACTGATGCGTTCGAGTAATGCTCCTATTCGCTGAAGTTGCAATTCTCCAAAAAATCGGCTTGCCAACTCCTTTAAATCTTCAGACCAGTTGGCTTCAAGTTCTGGGTTAGAAAACCATTCGATAAAATGAAGCGTCTCTGTTTTTTGCTCAGCACCTTTCAATGCATAAACATACAAAGCGCAAACGGTGGATGGGACGTCCAATGGATTCAATCCGAGATTTTCGGTAAGCGCCCCTTTAAGAACGTTAAGCGCATTTTCCAAAGCCGATCTTTCGGAATCGCTGATGCGTTTTCCCTTTACGGATTTGTAAAACAATTCACTCATGCCAATACCGCTTGTGCGTCAAGAACCTTTGCGCGCTCATACATGTCATCCCAGTAAGCTGCACGCAGGTTTAATGCTTTCAACATTCCTTTTCTCAATTCTCTTTCAGCGTCTTTGCTTTCAGAGGCCATTTTTTGAGCGATATCCAAAAGGATTAAGCCATGCTCATCGTCAACTTCTGTATGAAGAGGGAAGAATACATATTGCTCCAATGACAACTGTGTATGTGTTTCAATCGCTTTAATGATATCTCTGTAAATGAATTTCACGATGGATTCTGTTCCCAACCCAATCGCTCCAACAGCTGAAGTAGCGCTTCCGCTCTGGATTAAAGAAAGGAAGGATTCTCTCCAGATCTCAACCTCGATACCAGGGGTTGAATTTGGTTCAACTCCCATCGCCGTTTGGAAATTTCTAAATAATTGCGGATGAGGAATTCCTTGAACCCATTCGTCTTTAATTCCCAATTCACGTACAGCTACCATGTCTTCTTCATGAAGATGACCGCTCTCTTCTGAAAGGTTATCTAAAAGGTGGTTTCTGAATTCCGGGTTCTCCAGTTTAGAGATTACTGAAGTTAAATAACGAGGAAACCAAGCACTGTAATTGCCATATTGAGCGGCAAAGTCTTTCAAAACGATTTCCATGTTTTCAAATTCACCGTTGGCTAGTGCTTTAAGGTAAGGATGGTTAACAGCGCGGTGTTGCAACGCTTCATTCACTAAATGTTCCATGATTGATTAGATTAGAGTGGTATATTTAAAACTTGGCGCAAAAGTAGACCATTTAATCCTGCGAATCAAATAAATATCATTAATGTGGAAAAGTTAACCTTTACTTAATCCAGAAATTCACTTCTCAAGATAGAAAGTACGGCCGAATCACGTCGGCTACCGTCAGGCTTGTAACAATTGCTTCTTAGAATTCCCTCCATCTGTGCCCCAAGAGATTTAATGGCGGCAATACTTTTGAGATTTTGAGCATCAGCTCTGAATTCTAAACGCTCAAACTGGAGTGTCTGGAAAATATAATTCAGCATCAGAGCTTTCATGGACCGATTTAAGCCTGTCCTTTGAAACTGCTTTCCAATCCAGGTAAAACCTATAGAAATACAAGCATCTTTGCTGTTGATTGCATAAAAACGTGTTGAACCGGCGACCTTTCCGTTCTGTTTATCGATAATCAGGAAAGGATAGGCTGTTTGCGTTTTTCTTCCTTGGAGTGCCTGTTCGATATAATTCGTCAGTTCTTCTGCATTTCGCGCTGGTACCAACGCATATTCCCATAGCTCGGGCTCATTCTCTGAAAAAGGAAGTAAAAGAGCATGATCGGTAGCTTTCAAAGGGCGCAACAAAACACGTTCATTTTCAAGTACCAGATCTTCATTGAATGGAAATGAAATCATTGGAAAGTTAATTTGTTTCAAAAGTAAGGGCAAAGGAGGTAACATGTGTTCTTAAGAGGAGAATTCATTACTTTCGCACAAAATTTTAAGAATGACAGAAGAAATTAAAGCAGTGAGCTACTGCGTTGGGATGAGTATCGCAGGAAGTTTATTGCAACAGGATCTGGAGGGGATTGATGCCGATGTGATGGCTCAGGCAATTCGTGATGTTTTTGAAGGTAAAACACTGTCCTACCAACCTGAACAGGCAAACGACATTATTCAACAATATCTGGCAAAAGCAAGTATGGAGAAGTTTGAAGCTGTTAAAAAGGAAGGGGAGGATTTTCTTGCGAACAATGCCGCGAAAGCAGGTGTGACAATCACGGCAAGCGGACTGCAATACGAAGTGTTAACAGAAGGAAATGGTCCAAAACCGGGTGCCACGGATAATGTGACTGTGCATTACCATGGAACGCTGATTGACGGGATTGTTTTTGATAGTTCAGTTCACCGAGGTCAACCGGCAACATTTGGTGTTCATCAGGTCATTGCCGGATGGACAGAAGCATTGCAATTGATGTCAGTTGGCGCCAAATATAGATTGTACATTCCTCAGGAATTGGCATATGGTGCGAATCCGCATCCGGGTGGAGCGATTAAGCCTTACAGTGCTTTGATCTTCGATGTTGAATTATTAAGTATTGCCTGATGAAATTTGTATCATATATAACTGTAGCATTGTTATTCGCTGCTTGTGCGGGAAATGAAAAGGCGGCAGAAGAAAAAGTGGAATTAAAAACAGCTAAGGACACCCTTTCTTATGTTTTGGGAGCGATGAATGCGAAGACGATCGTAGGAACACCTGATCCCAATATCGACCGTTTGGATCTTGAAGAAGTGGCTGCCGGATTTGCATTGAATCTGAACAATAATAAGCCATCTGATTGTGAGAATACGCTGAAAAAACTTTTTGGACCAAACTTTCAGGATTTCGATTCAACGTATGCAAAGGAAGGGGCGCAATGTCTTGGAAAATTAACAGGGTATGCTTTTTATCAGGATATTATAAAAATGGATGGTATTGAAAGTATAGACCTGAAAATGGCTACCGTTGGATTCAGACACGGACTTTTGAAAAAAGACACGATTCTATCAGATGCTCAGAAACAAACCACAGTTCAGAATTTCTTGAAGTCTTTGAATGAAAAGAACGGGAAAGCCATGATGGTGAAAGCGCGCAAGATCAAAGGTGCTCAGATTTTTGAAAATGGAATTGTCATGCAGGTGGTGCAAGAAGGTACAGGTGGAAGTCCTTCGGCGACGGATGATGTGAAGGTAGAATACATTCTTACCTCTGCTGTTGGTGATACGGTGCAAAGCTCTTATGCGATGAAATTACAGACAGGTTCTAAAGAACCGGTAGCATTGAAATTGAATGGCGGAGTGATTCCTGGTTGGACCTACATTGTTCCAAAAATGAAAAAAGGTGGGAAATACCGTGTCTACATTCCGTGGGAATTGGCCTATGGAGAGCAGATGGGACGCGAATCGCTTTGCTTTTTGATCGAATTGGTAGATTATGCAAAAGAAGGTTCTTTTGTGAAGCCTAATCCTCAAATGGGAATACCTCAGCAATAAGCGAATCAGATTTTATTCTTCGTTAGAGGTTTCGTCTTCGGATGGAACCTCTTTCTTTTTATGTGGCAAAGGAAAGAAGAAACTGATGCGATAGATCATAGGGAGCCTTCTTACGACTTTACCTGTTTGAGGGTCTTTGATAGAAATAATATAGGCATTTCGGTAAGGGCTGTTTAAACCATTGATCAAATCATAATACAACCCAAAATTTAATCGAACAATGCCATTGAATTCCTTCGAAAAACCACCACAGATAAAAATAGTCGGGACGAATTTTTTGAAGGTGGCGCTCGTGTCGATAAAGATATTTTTGTTTTGTATTATTTCTGCTTCCACTCCTCCAAAAACCACATTTCCATACCTTCCGTGAGCAAAAAATCCCGCTCCCCAGTTCGTGTAGCTGAATTTCTGTGTCGTATAACTTGGTGTGGACCATGCTTTGTTAAAGCGAATTGAAGGACCAAAAATGAAATTCTCTGTGGTTTTCATTCCGAATTTTATTCCGCATCCAGCGGCACCACCCAAAGTTGAACCGCTCAAGGAGCCGTCAATACCAATTTCAGTTCCTTCGATCAGTTGCGAATAATACATGGATGTTTGCAAAAAGGCCGAAATAAGGAGGAGAATTAACTGTTTCATGGTACAAAAGTAAGTGCTTTTCAAGTTTTCAAAACTTTTTAACGTTCTTAGTTCACTTTAATTGGTCAGGTTATCTTTGGGCAAAAATTGAAAGGAATGCAATTGCTTGATGGTAAGCACACCGCCGAAGAAATTCGAAAAGAGTTAGCGGAGGCTGTTCAGGAACGGAAGAAAAACGGAAAAAAAATTCCGCATCTGGCTGCGATTTTGGTGGGGAATGACGGAGGTTCACTGACGTATGTTGGAGCAAAGGTAAAGGCATGCGATCAAATAGGATTTGAGAGTACCTTGATACGATACGATGATTCTGTTCCGGAAGAGATTTTGCTTGCCAAGGTCCGTGCCCTGAATGAAGATAAAAGTATTGATGGTTTTATCGTTCAGCTACCTCTCCCGGCTCATATCGACGAAATGAAGATCACACAGGCGATCGATCCTAAAAAAGATGTCGATGGTTTTCATCCAGTCAATTTGGGTAACATGGTACTGAATCTTCCGGGATTTCTTCCTGCTACGCCGGCTGGAATCGTTGAACTTTTGAAGAGAAACAAAATTGAAACGGAAGGAAAGAATTGTGTGATCATTGGTCGAAGTAACATTGTTGGAACACCGCTAAGTATTATGCTGGGTAGAAATGCCAACCCTGGTAATTGTACAGTGACCCTGGCTCATAGTCGAACAAAGAATTTGAATGAGATCTGCCGCACTGCAGATATTTTGATTGCAGCGATTGGTCAACCGGGTTTTGTAACAACGGACATGGTGAAAGAAGGAGCAGTGATCATTGATGTGGGAACAACCCGTGTCGATGATTCAAGCAGAGCACGCGGATGGCGATTGAAGGGAGATGTTGATTTTGACAGCGTGGCGCCCAAATGTTCTTTCATTACACCTGTTCCGGGCGGTGTAGGTCCAATGACCATTGCCTCTTTGATGATCAATACATTGAAGGCAATGGAATTAAAAGGTAAATAGTTAAACCATAAATAAATAAACACATGAAAATGAAACCATTATTCGGATTAATTGCAGGAGCAATATTGATCTTATCGTCTTGCGCTACCACTAATGAGGTGAATGGGGGAGGTATCTTCCAAAAGAGAAAGTATACCAAAGGCTTTTACTGGAATAAAGGAGGGGCTTCTTCTGAAAGTGCAGTAAAGATAAATGCAGAAAATTTGGAAACGGAGGAAATGGCTATTTCAACCGTTGCATCGCCAAATGAAAAACCATCGCCAACGAAGGTAAACAATGGAAGCTACAACGATCAAACAGTAGCGACGGCAACCGTTAAAAGTGAGGGTAAAACTCTTAAGAATGAAGGTTTCTTTACAAAAGGGATGACGGAAAACGCGCTTGTTAAAGCGGTTCATCCGATCAAAAAAATGGCGCAAATGGAATCCAAAATGATTCACAAGACTGTAGCTAAGGCCAAAGCTCCGGGAAGGGAAGGAGATCTTGGTTACATCCTTGGTATTGTTCTGATTGTACTTTTAATCATTATCATTTTCAGTCTTCTACGAGAACTCCTGTATGACATCTTCCCGTTTTTGGGCCCATTGCTTGCATTAATTCTGTTGATCGTACTGATTGTATTGTTATTACGCTGGTTGGGTATAATGTAAAATACTAGCAGCTTTTCAAAAGGGAGCCGAACGGCTCCCTTTTTTTATAGCCTTTCCAATGGCGTTTTAACCCCGTCTACGAGGGAATAACATGCTAATTTATCTTTAAATACGGAGGATTTAAAGATAGATTTGTTCAACAACATGCGCACACATTCCTGAATTCCTTCAACGATGGAAGGATGAGGATGGATCAATTCGGAGAGTACTTCGATCGGCATATTCAATTTGATCAATAGACCGACAGCTTCAATAGCGGTAGAGGCATGTTCACCCACTGCACGCATTCCCAAAATGCGCATTTCATCATCATTCGTCACAATGATCTTAAAGAACCCCTGCGTTTTTCGCATGGCTATGGCGCGCGTGATCAAAGAGAAATCAACTTTTACGATTTTGACAGGGATATTTTGTTCAACACATTGTTGTTCGTTTAATCCAACGGCAGCCACTTCAGGATGAAGGAACATGATCGTACAAATGTTATCGTAAGAAAGTCGCTCAGTTTTACCTCCAAAGATCTTTTCAACGGCATGCCGCGCTTCGATCTCGCCCATATTTACCAAGGCGATCCT
>CAIYQV010000395.1 GCA_903928365.1 uncultured Flavobacteriia bacterium | reverse complement strand
TCGGAATCCTCGGTGAGATTTACCGATCTTGGCTTTCATACATGTTTACTCTTGTTTACTGTTCTTTTCTTTGGAAGTTTCCTAGCTCAGGATTATGAAAATGGTTTTATGGATCTGGGTTATTTCGTCATGACGATGTATCTGCAGAGAAATTACCGTATTGATAAATAGCAATAATATGTTTAATTAATACAAAAAAATAGCTGGCCAAATTGGTCAGCTATTTTTGATTTATATGTATTAATTAATCCAATACCAGACGGATCATTTCATCTTCGATTCGGATGAAATACACACCTCTTTCTTTATCACTCAGGTTGATAGTGGTTTTGTTTTCCAAGATTTTAAGTTCATTAATCAAACGGCCATTAATGTCGTATATTCCGATGGACTGATTTGTGATGCCCTCCCCTTCGAGTGTGAAGATACCGGTGCTTGGATTCGGATACACGATTATGGATCGCAATTCACTGATGTCTTTGAGATCAGCACTATTGTAGGTATAGCATATAGACGTATCGTAGCATCCATTCTGAAGCACAACAACAGCGTATGAACCATTGTAAACAGGTGTAAATGACTGACTCGTTGCATTCCAGATCTCAACACCAGTAGCACAATTGATCCATTGGTAATCGGCTCCAACAGCATTTGCGGTCAATGTATTACCATTCTGTGTTACGGTGTTATCGACCTGTAATACTGTCAAATGGATCACCAATACACTGTCACATCCATGAATGGTTGTCAGTGTGTCATTGTATGTTCCGGAGGTGTAATAGGTTGCATTACCACTTGGCACGGTGTATTCTTGACATGCGAGCGCGGTCATTTGCATAGTAAAAGATTGGTGAATGGTGAGATTCAATGTCACTATACTATCACATCCGCTAGCCCCAACAAAATATTCCGTATAGGTGCCAGTAGCAGTGTACACTGAGCCACTTCCGGATGTGTAAGGACCGCACGAAGTACTCGTAATCGTCGAAGAAGAAGGCGAACCAATAATAATTATGTTTTGAGTCGTAGTGCTGATCTGACCATTTCCATCATCGAATGTCCAGGTGACAACCGTTGTTCCCTGCGTGGTGACTGGGAAGATAGTCGTCGTTGTTCCGTTTAGAGTTCCGGCGCAGTTGTCAGATGCTGTAGGCGTAGCAGGAGTAACTGAACATTGTCCTGAAACATCTGCAAGAACTGGTGTGGCTGGTGCAGTCACATCATCCACTACCACAGACTGTGTCGCTGTCGTCGTGTTGCCATTGCCATCATCAAAGGTCCAAGTGATCGTGTAAGTACCTTGAGCGCTGTACGTCAAGGCATCTGTTGTTGTTCCAGTGATCGTACCTGAACAGTTATCCGTTGTTGTTGGCGCTGTAGCCGTAGCTGAACACTCGCCCGTTACTGCTGCAAGTACTGGAGTGGCTGGTGCTGCATTATCTTGAACCGTTACTGTTGTGCTGGCAGTTGCTGTACAACTATATCCATTTGTAGCGGTCACAGTGTACGTTGTTGTTCCTGTTGGTTGAACACCAGTTGGATTTTGAGTCGAGGATGTGTATCCTACAGGATTAGCTGTCCAAGCGTATGAAACACTTGAGACACCTGTTATGGCTACATTGTCAATTGCCCAGTAATAGCTGTAAGCGCCTTGGTAACTAAAACGTATGTATATCGTAGCTTGATTGAGATAACTATCCAGAGATAAAACACCATTTACAAAACTGTTTGATGCTCCCTGCGTTGCAGAATACGTAGTTAACGATGTCCATGTAGTTCCGTTAGTTGAAACTTGTACCGAAGCAACATCTCCCGTGAGGTATTCGAAATAGTGATAGAAAGACATGGAAGCAGAAGAAAGCCCAACCGTACTAAATGATGGCGAAGTAAGCGTAGTGTTCGTTGATGTACCACTAACTCCTTGTGCATCGCTATTGGTTAAATAAAATTGCGAGTTGTCATTGCTTTTGAAAGTTTGACCGCCATAGATGTAAGAATCTGGTCGTAAGGTCCAGCTTGCATTTGTGGTTGATCCGCCAACAGATGTATTCGTTCTTGTCCAATTGTTCGAAGCTCCATTGAAATTTTCATTTATTAAAGTCAGACTATTTGTTGAACTGGAAGTTAAATCAACATTTACTCCAGGACAAATCAATGATTGGCTTGCATTCGCCGATACTGCGGTTGGGTTAGGATTAACCGTAACTGTTTTTGTGGTTGAAACAGGTGTACATCCACCACCGGTGCTTGTAAGTGTGAGTGTTATGGTTCCTGTTTCAGTTGCACCTGCAGTATATGTTGCAGTTGAAGGGTTGGAAGCATT
>CAIYQV010000394.1 GCA_903928365.1 uncultured Flavobacteriia bacterium | reverse complement strand
CCACCATTTAGGCATGTCCTTGGTATCAAATGCCATCGCATTTTGGTAAGCATTAAAACTTCCACTAAATAGATTCACATCAACTACAAATCTTCCATCGACAAAGCTTGCCGGCTGCAGATCGGTTCCCATAACTCCGCTGTAGTTACTATTGATGACACCAAGGTAATTTTGTGATTGAACATGCGCTGAACATAGCAGCACAAGTGCGAGTAAGATTCTTTTCATAAGTTAGGTTAAGCAGTTATTTTTTTATTCGGTATTGAACCAGGTATTTATCCACTACTGTTGTCATCAACAGTTCATCTTGCGCTCTGGAAAGCATACACTTTTTACTCCCTTCGAACGATCTGTCTGCAATTTTGCCTCCATCCAGTTCATAGACATACGCATTGTTCTCGAGTCCGTCTACTATTGAAACGTATGATTTGCCGTCTATGGTTTGAATAGCCCAGTAATCAGCATCTTTAACGTCTGTATTCACCTTGCCTAGAAAAGCACCCTGTGAACCAAAGAACTGAATCTGTCCACGATTGAAATTGGACATGTACGCTTCTCTTCTTCCTTTATCCGAAGAAAGCATTTTTCCTTTGGAGGCTGAACGGATATCCGTTTTTATTCCCTTTTGATTTACACAGGAAAGCTTGCCTCCATCTGAGGTTAACAGGAAGAGCTCATTGTCTGTGATGGTTGATATGCTTTCACCTGGTAAAGGGAAAGAACGATATTCCTGTTTCTTCTCGGCTTCGAGCATCACAAAAGTTGAACTGTTCAATATACCGAAGAAAAGTTTGTCTTGGCTTACCCATATTTCAACCGGGCTGGTCACATCGCTGAGTCCATGAGGAAAGGATGAGATCTTTTTTCTTCGTGAATCATAAACCACTACATTTCCATTAATATCAGGATAGGCAATATACATTCGGCCTTTGTAATTGAATTGAGATGCCTGTTGAGCCGGTGTTTTAGAACCAATAGAAACGGGTCCTCCAGTCACGTATTTCCCTGTTTTATCCAGTAAGTGAATGGCATTCTTGGCAGTGACGAGAATGAATTGATATTCTTCGATGTAATTAATGCCTCCAATCGTTTTGGAATTGAGGTTTTTAACCCAGTTCATTCGACCATTGGAGTAGGACATAAGTTCCCCGGTTACTGTAAGCGCTACAAAGTTTCCTTTACCGTTAAAAGTCACGAAATCTTTAATGTTCGCATCTATATTGAAGGTGTAAGATTCATCGTCTTGTTCGGGTTCCGTTTCTACTTCTTTCGTTGTGGCTTTTGGAAGGGTCATGTTCTCAAATAGCTTGTTCCCAATGTGGGTTTCGAGCAACTTGAATTTGTATACAGTTTTGGTGTATCTGGTATCTCCTTCTGAATAACGTTCAGATACCGTTGAAGGAAGATCACCATAAATCTCATTCATTGCATGTTCTTCCGAGGAGAGGGTATTCTCAAGTTTAAGTTGCCCAACAATATCAGAACCGACCCATTCTTCCTCTGAAAGGATCACATAGTCGCCTTCGACGAAAACGTGAAACCCAGCTTGTAAGGAGGATGGGAAGTCTGTCATTAGTTCGATTCCCTTGAAAAAACCGTGTTGTTCATCTTGAATTTCCGTTTTTAAGGCGTCATTAAGAATAGCAATTGGAGACCGTCCTTCAATGAAATCAGTTACAATGGCTTTTTTACCTTTAAATTCAAAAGTGACAAATCCTGTTTCAATCCATTCTTTCATTGGTCCCTTTGAAAAGGCCGGATCTAAATATGCTGCGAAATCCTTTTGAGAAAAATGGTACTTTTTAAGATTTCGTGGAAGCCCTGACGCAAAAACTTCTTTGTCATTGATATGCTTTCCTCTCAGTCCTTTGAGATTTTTTGTGATGAATTCCACTTTGCCATCCTGTCGGAAGTACACTTCAAGGACGGATGGTGTTTCACTTGAGAAATCAACGATTACAGCACTGGATTTGCGGTCAAAATTCCCCCACGCTTCAGAGGTGGTGGTTTCAATGTCCGGAGAATGGAAATACAGCGTATTCTTGTTGTATTCGATTTCATATCCGCCTGCCTCAAATGACTTTAAACCAGTCGATTTGAATTTTAAACCTGTTTTTTTAAGCAGGTCATTTACCGCATTTTTATCCCAGTTTGTGCTTGTTTCAAGAAGCAAGACTTTTCTGGCAGCACTTATAAAAAGACTGTTGATCTTTTTAATATGCGGCTTAAAAATCGAGATGATCTCCTGGTTTTTTGCAATTGTTTTGAAAGGGAGAACCGAAATATCTGCCTCGTCCATTCGGTTTACGATCAACACTTTCCCATCCTCTTTACCAAAAACAGAAGTGGGTGCAAAGGCATTGCGCTGATCAATAAGGTCAGCGGCTACGTAGCCTACCCACAGTAGGCTGGCGATCCCGAGTGCAATGAAGAAGTATCTTGCGAACATAGAGTTCCGGTTATGCCAAAATTATTTGAATCAAGCTATGAATTTAGTCACTTTTAGGAATGTAATGAACATTCAAGTGTTCAATCAAACAATGAAAGTTGCTCAGGGGCCAATAAAGTAAAGGTTTGCCTGTGCTGTTTGCAGTCTCCATGAAGTTTTATCGCCTCGCGGTGTTCTAAAGTTGGATAACCTTTGTTCTTCAACCAATTGTAATGCGGATAAGTAATGTGAAGGTCCTCCATAAGCTTATCTCGGTATGTTTTGGCAAGTATAGATGCTGCGGCAATATGAAGAAATTTGGAATCTCCTTTGATGATGCAACTATGTGGAATTCCTGAGTAAGGCCTGAAACGATTCCCGTCGATCATTAAGTGTTCAGGTTGAAGTTTCAATCCATCGATCGCGCGGTGCATTGCCAGAAAACTTGCATTCAATATGTTTATTTGATCAATTTCGGAGGGAGATACAATCCCAATTCCATATGAAAGAGCTTCCTTTTCTATTATAGGTCTTAGTTCATCGCGTTTTTTCTCGCTGAGTTGTTTGGAATCATTGAGAAAAGGATGTCTGAAATCTTTAGGAAGAATAACAGCTGCCGCAACCACGGGTCCGGCGAGACAACCTCTTCCGGCTTCATCGCATCCTGCTTCAACAAGCGTTGGATCGGCGTACGGTGCAATAATTTCTTTCACTCTTTAAAATTGGCAAATTAATTGTAAATTAGCGAAGCATAACTATTTTTACGAAATTCATTTGTAATATTCAAACCATGAAAAAGAACTTGTTGATCCTATTTGTACTCTTTTTTGCCATGAATTCCTTCTATGCTCAGGAGACAACCGCTATTGCTTCAGTTGCATCCAAAGCATCTGTAATCGATGTGAAAAATACCGGGAAATTTAAGATTACACTTCCTTCTAGTTTGGTGAAAGAAGATGTCGATAAAAGTGCCTCTTATTATTTGCATGATTTCACGGTGAATTTCGATAATAATTCAAAGGTAGCAGAAGTGACTATGGTCAACAATGACGAGAGAAGTCGTAAGATTATTGTGCGTTTTTTGTCTGCATGTGGTGTTCAGCAAATTAATGTAGAGGGCACGATGGTGGATCTCTATCCCTTTTATGAAACGTATTTGAAATAAATAAAAATAATGTAATTCGAGGCTTCCAATGGAAGCCTTTTTTATTGTTTAAAAATTAACTTATGAAATTGAAATTAATTGTTTTTGGGTTGATTCTATCAACGGGATTAAACGCACAAAAATTGGGTAAAAGTTATGGTCCTGAAAAAGTGGATGTAACTAAAGCCTTAACAGTGAACAATGTAGTTAATGGCATTGAATCAAAGAATGAGCGAGTTGAATTTACTTTTGAGGCTCCATTAGTAGAAATTTGTCAGGCTGCCGGATGTTGGGTGAGTGTGGATAAAGGAAATGGAGAAACTTTTCGTGTTCGATTCAAGGATCACTTCACGATTCCTGTAAAAACTAAGCCGGGAACCAAAGCCTATTTTCATGGGTATGCCTATTGGGATGAGATCTCCGTTGAAATGCAAAAGCATTTTGCCGAGGATGCCGGAAAAAGCAAGGAAGAGATCGAGAAAATTACCAGCCCCAAAAAAGAAATGTGCTTTGAAGCGGATGGGATAGTCCTTGTGAAATGAGAAATCTCTGAAAGATTAAATAAAAAAAGGCGACCAATTTGGTCGCCTTTTGCTTGTTAGTAACAATATTTATTGCTTTCAATAATCTTTGAGGCAATCAATTGACGAGCTGCTTTCGGATTGAAAGGTTCTGTCTTTGTAAATCGTTTTAATCCCATCAACATCATACGCAATTCATCGCCTTCCGCAAATGAATTCAATGCGTCCTTTCCAGCTTTTTCAATGCGATCTGCCGAGTCATAGAAATAGGCTTTCACCATGGCGATTTGTGCCTCACAAGTAGCTTCTCCTTTAATGGAGATCATTTTCTCTACGCGCAACAATGCTGATTCCGCCTGATAGATCCAAATGGTGATATCTGCAATATTCATTAAGATTTCCTGTTCCTTGGATAAAGTCTGCATCAATTTTTGAACTGCTGCTCCTGCGATCATAAGTAGGGTCTTTTTAAAGTTCTCCAGGTATTTGTGCTCGTTACCAAAAATGCCTTCAGGGGCATCACCCATTTCCGGAATACTCATTAACTCTCCAGCCACTTTCATTGCTGGGCCCATCAAATCCAATTCGCCTTTCATGGCACGACGTAAAATCATATCAACCGTAAGCATTCGGTTGATCTCGTTGGTTCCTTCAAAGATTCTATTGATTCGTGCATCTCTGTAAGCACGTTCCACAGGTGATTCTGCTGAGTAACCCATGCCTCCATACATTTGAACGGCTTCGTCGACAACATAATCTAAGCATTCTGAACCAGCTACTTTCAACATCGCACACTCAGCAGCAAATTGTTCGATACCTTTTAGTGTAGCCTGACTTTTGGGCATTCCACCTGCTACCAAACCTTCAATTGCATCTTCAATGTTTTGTCCTGCACGGTAAGTGGCAGATTCCAACACAAAAGTACGGATAGCTTGTTCTGCGATCTTATAACGAATAGCACCGTATTTCGAAATAGGTCGACCGAATTGTTCGCGTTCGTTGGTGTAATTAACACTGTCTGAGATGGCTGCTTTGGAGCCCCCTAGAACGCCAGCTGCTAATTTTATACGACCAATATTTAGAATGTTGATCGCGATTTTAAATCCGTTTCCTCTTTCAGAAAGCATGTTCTCAATCGGAACTTTAACATTATTGAAGAATACCTGACGTGTCGAAGACCCTTTGATTCCCATTTTCTTTTCTTCCGGGTTGAGACTGATTCCCTCCCAGGCTGCCTCTACTAAGAATGCCGAAAGGTTTGCATCATCATCAATCTTCGCGAAAACGGTCATGAAATTTGCGAAACCTCCATTGGTGATCCACATCTTTTGTCCATTGAGAACATAGTGTTTTCCATCTTCTGATAAAACGGCCTTAGTTTTTCCTGAGTTTGCATCTGAACCTGATCCTGGTTCAGTCAGACAGTAAGCTGCTTTCCATTCACCAGTGGCAAGTTTTGGGATGTATTTTGCTTTTTGCTCTTCTGTTCCGTAATAGAGTAGAGGCAATGTTCCGATTCCGGTGTGAGCCCCATATGCTACTGAGAAAGAATAGCCTTTGCCAAGATGTTCAGTGGCTAATAAGGATGTTTTAAAATCAACCCCCATTCCACCAAATTCCTCGGGCACTGTCATCCCAAGCATCCCAAGTTCTCCTGCCTTATCAAGAAGTGAAGGCATCAATCCTTCTTCCATCTTATCAATTCGTTCTAGATGAGGTACCACTTCCTGATCGATAAAATCATCGCACATTTGACCAATCATGCGTTGTTCTTCATTCCATTCCTCAGGAATAAAGATCTCTTCGGGGTTGGTTTTACGTATTAGAAATTCTCCTCCTTTTAGCGGATTTGTACTTACAGATTCCATGTTTATATTGAATTTAAATGTTGTCTGCTACTAAAGTAACAAAACTTCTCAATACTATGCATGCATATTAAAGAAAAATATTTTCTGCTAGTTTATTTGATAATTCGAAGAATTGATTGCTCCGCTATTTGAAGCCAGTTAATGATTTTCAAATCTTTGAATCTTAGAATCTTCAAATTGTCAAATTGTCAAATCCTCAAATCTCTAACGCGCAATGGCGATCCTCAGTTTTTTACCTTTTACTTTTTCTTGAGAGATGTTTTTCAACAAAGTATGAATGTTCTTGCGCTTAAGTGCTACGAAGGATGAGAAATCCAAAACTGTAATCAGACCGATATCCTCTTTTTTTATTCCGCCTTTTTGACCGAGGAATCCTACCAAGTCGATTTTATTGATCTTATCCTTCTTGCCTCCGCTGAAGTATACAGTGATCCATGGACTTTCTACGGGAGGATTTATATTATTCGAGATTTTGAATTCGGTATTGGGTATTTCGATATAGTCTGGGATTTCCTCGTCAGCATTGATTAACAGATAGGAGGATCCATTCGCTTTCATGCGAGCTGTTCTTCCGTTGCGGTGAACAAAGGCTTCCTTAGAATGTGGATACTGAAAATGAACGACATGCTGTATTTCAGGGATGTCCAATCCGCGGGAACCAAGATCTGTGCACACCAAAGTGTGATGACTGCCGTTGCGGAATTTGATCAACGCTCGTTCACGGTCTTCTTGTTCCATTCCTCCATGGTAGGCAACTGATTCGTAATTAGATTCCTTCAAAAAAGTAGTGATCGATTCCGTTGCTTCTCGAAAGTTGCAGAATACAATAGTTGGCTCTCCTTCAAAGCTGCATAGCAATTCCAACAAGCGTTCGAATTTATTGGATCCTCTAACTGGAACTTTGAAAAAGGTAATGTCTGGAATCTCCTGAGATGATAAGAAGTTTATGATTCTTGGTTCGTTTAATCGAAGATAATCCGGGAACGCCTCCATTTCCGTTGCTGAAACAAGTGTTGTTTTTTGGAGCCCGCTAAGTTGCTCGCGAATGAATCGCATTTGTTCTTCAAAACCAAACTCCAGGCATTTGTCATATTCATCGATGACCAGTTGCTTGGTATGTCTTAGATCTATATTTTCTCTAGTAATATGGTCACAGATTCTTCCTGGTGTTCCGATGAGCAGGGTAGGAGCTTCTGACAAGCTGTTGCGCTCTACCTGCATGGAATGACCACCGTAACAAGCCAATGCTTTAAAGTTTGTTTTCAATGACTTAAAAACCGTTTCAATTTGGATTGCCAATTCACGCGATGGAGCCAGGATGAGTGCTTGAATTCCGTTTTTATCAGCATTCAACTCTAATAGAATGGGTAAAAGAAATGCGACTGTTTTTCCCGATCCGGTTTGAGATAATAAAAGAAGATTGTCGCTATGTTGAGCTAGTTTAAGTGCTTCTTCTTGTAATGGATTCAGTGCTTTGAAGCCCGTACTTTTCAATACGTG
>CAIYQV010000393.1 GCA_903928365.1 uncultured Flavobacteriia bacterium | reverse complement strand
TGACAAAATAATATTAATATCAAAAGAAAATAGTTTCGAAATAATTTTTCGCATATCGTATTCTTCATAGCTAATCTTTTGTTTAAATAAATATAAAGTTTAAAATAATTGATTTCAAGAAAATTGAAACTAATATATTTCGCAAACTATCGACTGTAAAAAAATAGATTATCGAAATTTATTCGGAGAAATTTTACTCCTTTTTACCTACCCAGCAATCTCGCTACGTACTTCCCGATGATATCAAACTCAAGATTGACGGTGTCGCCCACTTGTAACGTATGAAAATTCGTGTGCTCGTAGGTGTAAGGAATGATACACACTGAGAATTCGTGTGGCTTGGAGTCGACAACAGTTAAGCTGGTGCCATTTACCGTAACCGAACCTTTTTCAACCGTTACCTGGTCCGATGAATACTGAAAGGTATACTTCCAACTTCCTTGCTGATCTTCGATCGCGATACATGTTGCTGTCGTGTCCACATGTCCTTGAACAATATGTCCGTCGAGGCGTCCGTTCATAAGCATACATCGTTCGAGGTTTACTTTGGTACCGACTTTCCATGAACCCAGATTGGTTTTATCCAATGTTTCTTGAATGGCTGTAACGGTATATTCAGCTCCATGAATCGCTACCACAGTCAGGCAACAACCATTGTGCGCCACACTTTGATCGATCTTTAATTCATCGGTGAATGCGGCTTCTAATGTGAAATGGACATTCGACGATTCGGTTCGGACTGCCTTAACAATTCCGAGTTGTTCAATGATACCTGTAAACATAACGATGTAAAGATAGCGATAGCCTTTCTATGTCGTGTGTGAAACACTTGCTTTTCAGAAAGAGGCCATAAATTGATCTTCATTCTGAACTTTCTTCAGTAAGTTAACATTTATCCCCTTGTATGCGGTTCTTTATGAGTAACTTCCCGAAAAGATATGAGATGGTGGGCATTCGCAGGAACTGTTTCGTGTTTTAAATGAGATGAATATCACGATACATGGGAGAATTAAGAATTGCAGTATTGATTGACGCGGACAATGTGCCGTATGCCAATATAAGCGAAATGTTGGAAGAAGTATCGAAGTCAGGCAATCCTACCATCAAAAGAATTTATGCGGATTGGACGAAACCCAACGCATCTGGATGGAAAAATGTCCTGTTAGAACATGCCATTACCCCGATTCAGCAATACAGTTATACCAGTGGAAAGAATTCGAGTGACAGTGCGCTGATCATCGATGCGATGGATATTTTGTATTCCCATAAAGTAGACGGTTTTTGCATTGTTTCATCAGACAGCGATTTTACCCGTTTAGCCACCAGATTAAGAGAGGCGGGAATGAAAGTGATTGGTATCGGAGAAAAGAAAACGCCGTTACCATTTATCACAGCTTGTGATAAATTCGTCTACATCGAAATATTGAAATCAACTTCATCACCTGCTAAATCAGAGACAAAGAAACAAACTTCCAAAAAGCCAAGTGCTCCGTTGAATAAAGTGGACACTAAGCTCGTCGATCTGTTAAGAAATAGTGTGATGGACCTGGCAGATGACACCGGCTGGACTTTTCTTGGTGAATTGGGTAGTTTTATCTTAAAGAATAAACCGGATTTTGATCCGCGAAATTATGGCTTTCAGAAATTATTACCGTTGATCAAAAGCACGGACGCGTTCGAAGTAGATATTCGAGAGACAGCGAACAGAAATACGAAACATATTTATATCCGTATCAAGAAATAGCCTGAAGGTTTATTTTGCCAGTTTCACATTGACGGCGTTCCAGCCTTTTTGTCCCCGCATTTTTTCGAAGGTCACCATATCATTTTCGGCGATCGTCCCTGATACGCCATTGATATGAACAAAAATAGATTCTTGTGTCTCAAGGTCTCTGATAAATCCATATCCTTTCGACTCATTAAAATGCGTTACTTTCCCTTTTCGAACAGTTTCTTCTGGTTCGTCTGTTCGTTTAGGAATATTGATATCAATCGATTCTGCGTCTACGGTAATTTTAGCTTTTGGATCCATTGGTGTGTCGGTGATGTTGCCGTTCTCATCAATGTACGCCATCATATTTTCCAATCCGCCGCCTTTGGAATTCGCTTTGCGCTCTTCCTTCTTCAGCTGTTTATCCTGACGTTTTTTAATCTTGTTCTTTTCCTTGTCTTTTTTACTGAATGTTTCTTGCGATCTTCCCATTTACTTGTATTAATTTGATGTGATCAGCCCTCATGGCTGTTTGAAATGGGTGATGAACAAGATCGAAGATGTTCCTTAAAGGAATAAAACTGTTAACCGAGTTGCTGATGCAACCATTTCGGTAAAGATAGCTATAATTATTGATACGAATTATCGCTTTGTCGCTATGCGTCGAAAGTGCCAGTTAAATAATGTCAGTTTATTCGGAAAGTGTAATTTTATTTATCAGAAAACGTATGCGAAACCCATTATTAAACTTCAATACTTACTCTACTTTTAATGAATGGTTTGTGGTGAACTTACATGTGACTTTTTAGAATGAAAGTACTTCCAGTTTTATGCACTGTCCTAATTTGTTTTTCTGCGTTCACTCAGGAGAAAGATACCATTGTTCATGACTCCCTTTTACAGACAAAAGCATTTCAATTTCACATGGGATTTGATTGGTATTACACCAATTGCTTTTCAGATAAAAAAGTGAATACGCTGCCTTTTTTTGTCTCCTTCGGGCATAATCGCGAGTTACAACAAAATTTGGTTTATGCGGATCTGAAGCTGGAAAAGAAAAGATACCGTGCACATTTTGTTCCTGCTCTTGGCACCTTTATGGATCAGAACAGTGCGGCTGAAAAGGGAATTTTTAGGAATTTACTCGAAGCCAACATAGGAATTAGGCCATTGGCGAAAAAAGAAATCTGGATCGATGCAGGCGTATTGGGTTCACCATATACCAATGAAAATCCATTCAGTCAGGAACATTTGACGTTAACACGGACTTTAGCAGCTGAGTATGTTCCGTATTACCTTGCTGGTGCGCGCACTTCATGGCAGATCACAAAAAAATGGAAAGCGTGTGTATTCTTATTGAATGGTTGGCAGCAGATCGCAGATGTAAATAAGAATAAATCAATTGGAACGCAGGTAGAATTCAAACCGAATGACCGTGATGTGTTTAACTGGAATACATATGTAGGTAAAGAGGGAAAAGCAGGTCAGGAAAATTACGGCATGCGCTATTTTTCTGATGTGTTCTGGACACATGGCTTTTCGGAAAGCATATCAGCTGCTACTTGTATTTATGCGGGCATTCAACAGGATGCAGACAAGCGAAATGCTTTTTGGTGGCAGGCTAACACTTCCTTACGTTTTTCGACAAAAAAGTTTGGTTCAATGAGTCTGCGCGGAGAAGTGTTCAATGACCCCAACAATGCGGTAATTCCTGTTTATATTCCGGGTAATGGGTTTCAGTGTGTCGCCTATTCTGTCGGATATGGTTACCATTTACTTTCAACGATGCTGGTTAGAATAGAATACCGACAGTTACAAAGTATGAAAGGTAGTTTATATGAGGACCCGCAGGCAGCTTCAATAGATCGTCTTGATCTGGTAACTGCCGCACTTACTTTTTGGTTCTGAATAGAATTCCAGATTCTCAAATTTTCATATTAAAGTAAAAATTTTATTTCAGGACATTCATCTGAATGACCAAGAAATACTGTTATTTAACCGATAATAACCGAATACAACCGAAAAACAATCGAATGAAATCATTTAATGGTCGAATAAAGTTTTGAACCTGTAGGAATTTTGCAGAGTCGAATTCAGCGAACAAGTGCTGACAGTGAGACAAGATCAATTTTATCAAACTTTTAATTATTTCAAACATGAACACCTTACGCAACAAAGTAAGTTTGATCGGAAGACTGGGTGCACAACCCGAAGTAACCACCTTTGACACAGGCCGCACATTGGCACGATTCACACTCGCCACTAATGAACGTTTTAAAGACAAGGACGGCAACTGGCAAGATAACACCCAATGGCATGTGATCAATGCCTGGGGCAAGATCGCTGAACGTGTTAAAAAGGCACTCAACAAAGGGCAGGAGATCATACTTGAGGGTAAATTAGTGCATCAGACCTATGAAACGAAATCAGGTGAAAAGCGCTACGGAACGGTCATCGAAGCCACGGAGTTTCTCTTGTTAACACCAAAATCAGAACCTACCACCAATAAATAACAACCTAAACTAAACACAGGGGCCGGGCAACCGGTCCCTTCTTTAAAAACAAACACCATGAATCACGTCAATTTAATAGGAAAAGTAAGTTCAGCACCCAAAGTGGTTGAATTACCAAATGGAAGAAAGATCGCACAGTTTACCATGTCCACAAAAGAGCAATACCTGGATGCAAGCGGTAAGACTAAAAACAAAACTCATTGGCATCGCTTGATGGCCTGGGGGAAATGGGTACATGTGCTGGAGGAACTTGGTAAGGAAGGAATGGATCTCGCGGTAGAAGGCAAATTAGTGACGCGATTTTATCAAGCCAAGGGTGAGCGCAAGTTCGTCACAGAAGTAGAAATTAATGACCTGGTAATTCTTTAAGTATGAAACTGACAAAACGCACTTACGAACACGAAG
>CAIYQV010000392.1 GCA_903928365.1 uncultured Flavobacteriia bacterium | reverse complement strand
CGATCCTGATATTCTGCATGCGCATTATGCTTCGAGTTATGGTTTGATGGGAGCCCTTTCGGGATTCAAGCGATTTATGGTTTCGGTTTGGGGAACAGATGTGTATTCCTTTCCTAGGGAAGGCTTGATCAAGAAATGGCTTTTAAAATATGTGCTTAAGAAGGCAGACGAAATCTGCTCAACAAGTGCAGACATGGCTCGGGAAACGGCTCAGTACACGTCTAAGTTGGTTCGTGTCATCCCGTTTGGTATTGATGTTATTAGATTTCAGAAACATACTTCTGCAACTAATGAGTTACTTGTTTTTGGAACAGTAAAAGCCCTCGAGGATGTATATGGTATCGATCGGTTGATCTTGGTTTTTAGTGAATATGCTAAATCAACTACTCAAAATGCCGAATTGTGGATCTATGGTTCGGGAAGCCGGGAAAGGAAGTTGCGCGAATTAGCGGAGCATTTGGGTGTCAGCTCAAAAGTGAAATTCCGAGGATTTGTTTCTGGTAAAGAATTAATCGATGCCTATGAGCACTTGGATGTTTTTATGGCACTATCCCGTAGCGAAAGCTTTGGGGTGGCCATTTTGGAGGCATCAAGCATGGAGTTGCCAGTAATTGCATCGAATGTAGGGGGACTAAAAGAGGTGGTTTCGGACGGGTCAACTGGCTTTCTCGTTGGAGGAAATGACCAGGGTTTGATTCTGCAGCGCATGAAGGAATTAGCCGAAAATGAGAGTTTAAGGAAGAAAATGGGTGCCAACGGACGTTCATGGGTTCTTGAAAAGTATGATTTTCAGGTAAACCTCACTCAACAAATAGAAGTTTACCGGGAATTAATGGAAAGAGGATGAGAGGTGTATTAATGAAAATATTTCCCTGGAGTTTGCTTTCCGTTGGTCTCGTTTTGGTCGTTCGCGATCAATTGATCGTCCCTTTTATCTTGTTGACATTTATCTCATCCATTCCATTTTGGACAAAACCATCCTTTTCACGGAAAGATATTTCCTTGTATTCTTTGGTTTCGCTTTTCATCGTCTACGCTTTATGGCTTATGTTTTCGGATAACCTGGATTATGGAAGAAGAGATGTAGAGTCCAAATTATCGTTTCTGATTTTTCCGTTAATCTTCATTCTGTCATACAACAACTGGAAATCCGAGTTTACACGCATGGTGAAGGATGGGATTATTCTTGGTGTTGCGGTTTCGATGGTTATTTCATTCGGAAGAGCATGTTGGTGCAAATGGAACGGGGGTGAGATCTGTTTTCGGAATGATCAGTTTGGATTTAATATGCATGCGACGTACTTGTCACTCATGTATGTATTTGCCGCTCTATTGGTGTATGAGCGCAATATGCCATTCAAAAATAATCGGTTGGTAAAAATCTTCTTCACTTTATTCATCCTTCTGGCTATTTACTACATGCGATCATTGAGTACGCTCATTGCAATTGGAGTATTGTTGTCTGTCGCTGCTTTATGGTGGATCATTTCTCGCCGTAGATGGGTGTTGCTGGCGATCTTGCCCGTATTGATGATCATAGGTTATTTTGCGATACAAAGAGTACCGGCGGTTATGAGCGATCTTACAAAAACAACAGATACCGTTCAAGAATATTTCAGAGATCCTGAAAAATTTGTTCAGACGCATAAACGTTGGAACGAATCGAATACCGTTCGAATTATTGTCTGGAAATTCAGTAGTGAACTCATCTCCTCAGTCCCTACGGGAGTTGGAACGGGTGACGTCAAGGATGAATTGTTCAGGGTTTACCGTTCGCATGGTTACGATCTGTTTGCTGAAAAGGAACTGAATTCCCATGACCAGTTTCTTCAAACAGGCGTGGCACTTGGTTATACAGGGATCGTTCTCTTATTCATTATTTTCGTATTTGCCTGGAAAAAAATAAGAACGAAGGAGGATCTCGTGTTGAATGCTTTTTTGATCCTTACATTCATCACTTGTTTATTCGAATCCTATCTGGAACGACAGGTGGGTATCATTTTCTTTTCCTTTTTGCTCAATACCTTGATTACGGATTGGAAATTTAGAAACAGAGAAGCGTAGTATGAGATTATTGATCCTTACCCAATATTATCCTCCCGAAATTGGAGCGCCTCAAAACAGATTGCATGAGTTGGCTGTTCGATTGAAAGCTTCGGGGATGGAAGTGGAGGTATTAACTGCCATGCCGAATTATCCAAAAATGGAAGTGTTTGATGCCTATAAATCAGGGAAGATCAGAGAGGAATTCATTGATGGAGTGAAAGTTTACCGTGCGGGAATCTATGTCTCAAAATCCAAAAGTGTTATTCCTCGACTTCTGAACTATTTCAGTTTTGTTTGGACCTCCTGGCGAAGGGGACGAAAACTCAGTTCCTATGATTTTTTAATGGTGGAATCTCCGCCCTTGTTTCTCGGGTATTCGGCGATGGCACTGAGTCGAAAATTAAAAGCGAAGCTCATTTTTAATGTTTCTGATCTTTGGCCTGAATCTGCTGAAAAACTAGGGATCGTGACCAATAAACAGCTGTTAGGTTTGGCTTATCGATTAGAGCAGAAATGTTACCGGAGAGCAAGTCTTATTACGGGTCAGACGATGGGGATTGTCGAGGATATTTCTAAACGATTTCCGGATAAAAAAGTGTATTGGTTGCCAAACGGTGTGGATGTGAAGTTCTACGATCCGGCTCTTTATTCGGAGAATGAATTTAGAGTGAGAAATGGGTTCAAGAAAGACGATATATTATTCTTTTATGGTGGTATTCTTGGACATGCCCAAGGGCTTCAAACGTTGATACACGCTGCTCAATTAGTTCGTTCACATCCTGAAATTCAACTGATACTACAAGGGGCCGGTCCGGAAAAGGAGATACTTCAACAGCTCAAAAAAGAATTGGGGGCAACGAATGTTCATTTTCATCCACCCGTCCCAAAATCAGAAATGCCTGAAATTTTAAAAAGTGTGGATGTGGCCTTGGTCCCTCTTAGGAAACTGGAATTATTTACGGGAGCTATCCCATCCAAGATCTTCGAAGCACTCGCTATGGAAAAAGCATTGTTATTAGGTGTTGATGGAGAAGCCAGAATGCATTTCATCGATCGCGCGGACGCGGGTGTCTTCTTCGAACCGGAAAACGAAAATGATCTTGCTCAAAAAATGATCTTGTTGGCATCTGACCCATCGATGATCAGGGAGAAGGGACGAAATGGAAGAAACTATGTTTCGAGGCATTTTAACCGCGACAAGATTGCCACGGACTTCATAGAAGAACTTCAAAAGCACTAACTTTACCACTTATCCAGAATTAATAATCCCGAATCCTATGATTCCATTTTCACCCCCTCGTATAGACCAGAAAGTGATTGATGAAGTGACTGCTGCACTCCAAAGTGGTTGGATTACTACAGGTCCTAGAACGAAGCTTTTTGAAAAGAAGATTACGGAATATTGTGGTTGTAAAACTACGGTAGCCGTGAATTCCTGGACCATGGGAATGCAGGTGTTTTTGAATTGGTGGGGTATTGGTGAAGGTGATGAGGTCATTTTGCCAGCTTACACTTACTGCGCGAGTGCCAACGTGATTGTTCATTCTGGTGCTAAACCGGTGATGGTTGATATTAATCCAGAGGATTTTAATATTTCTGTCGATGCAGTCCGAAAAGCAATAACTCCGCGTACCAAAGCTATCATTGCGGTTGATCTTGCCGGATTTCCTTGTGATTATGATCTGTTGAATGACTTGGTCAGGGAAGAACAATTTGTCGCTCACTTCCAACCTAAAGGAGAAAATCAAACGAAGTTGGGCCGTATTCTGGTGATTTCGGATGCCGCCCATAGTTTTGGAGCGATCATGAATGGCAATCGAACAGGTTCATTGACCGATGTATCCTCTTTTTCATTTCATGCGGTTAAGAATCTTACTACGGCGGAAGGTGGAGCATTGTCTTTCAATCTGCCTGACTCATTCGATCACGAGGCCATTTATAAGGAGTTTTGTACGCTTATCCTGCATGGACAAAACAAGGATGCACTGGCAAAAACCCAAAAAGGGAACTGGCGTTATGATGTGGAGGAACCCGGATTTAAATGCAATATGACCGATCTTCAAGCGGCTATTGGATTGATCGAGTTGGAGCGTTATCAGGAAAACCTCGATCGTCGCAAAGAGATATTCAGCCAATACGATGAAGCATTTGGGGCTGAAGCATGGGCAATTACCCCATTGCATACAACGGGTTCCAAGGTAAGCAGCTACCATTTGTATCAACTGCGTATTAAGGATGTTTCCGAGCAACAAAGGGATGCGATCATGCAGGAGATCTTTGAACAGGATGTTTCCGTCAATGTACATTTCCTCCCACTTCCAACATTGACAGCGTATAAAAAACGGGGATACAACATCGAAGATTATCCTGAAACGTGGAATAAGTACCACAATGAGATTTCTTTACCTGTATACTTCAATCTAACGGATGAGCAAGTTGCCATGGTTGTTTTGGCAGTGACAAATGCGGTTAAAAAGGTGCTTTATTGAAACGTCTGTTCGACATCATAGTTAGCATTCTCATATTGGTTCTTTTTTTACCGATAGGACTTATTATTTCTGCTTGGATACTCATTGAATCAAGAGGTGGTGTTTTTTATAGACAGCAACGAATAGGTAAGCATGGTGCCCCCTTCAATATGCTTAAATTCAGGTCCATGCGTCCTGATGCCGATAAATCTGGTAAGCTGACTGTTGGTATGCGAGATCCCCGTATTACGCGATCCGGTTATTTTATCAGAAAGTACAAGTTAGATGAGTTTCCACAGTTCATCAATGTATTGAAGGGAGAAATGAGTGTTGTTGGTCCGCGACCTGAAGTAAAGGAATTTGTAGACCTGTACACTCCCGAACAGCAGAAGATTCTATCTGTGAAACCGGGGATTACGGACTATGCTTCGCTGGAGTATTTTAAAGAAAACGAATTGTTAGGTAGGGCAGAGGATCCAAGGAAAACGTACATCGAGGAAATCATGCCTGCGAAGATCGAGCTAAATAGGAAATACTTGAAAAATCCAGGTATTGCTCAAGATCTGCTTATTATGTGGCGCACCTTTATAAGGATGGTCCGCTAATTCATAATCAGCGCCAAAACAAGCCCAAGTATGACTGCTCCGAGTTTGAGGAGATTTACCCGGTGATTTTCGGAAGTCTCAAAGATGATCGTAGTAGAAATATGAAGAAACATCCCTACCACAATGGCCAGAATGACATGTGGATCAAGGAATGATAGGATCGGTAGATCAAAGATGCCAATCACAACGCCCATTGGTGTCATGATACCAAAAAGCATCAAAATGAACCAAGCTTCACGCGTTTTTAATTTAGTGTGAACTAACAATGTCATTAAGGCAATGGAAACAGGCATTTGATGAAATAGGATTCCCATCAGTAATGAATTTCCGTGCTCGTGGTGCAATTCTGATGAGATCAAGGTGTGATTCAATTCATTTCCTAATGGAATGCCTTCCAAAACAGAGTGCACCGAAAGAGAGATAAATAAACCCCACGGCATTTTTTGTCCTTCATGCACATGTACGTGACCATGCTCAATTCCACCGGAAAAGAACTCGAGTAAAAGCTGCACTAAGAATCCTAACAAGATGTACATTCCGATCGAATCATTTCCATCTTCATAGAGCTCAGGAATGAAATGATTAAAGGCGATGGAAAGTAGAAATCCGCCACTGAAGGCAAGAAGTATTTTTATGATCTGCGCTTTGTTCGATTTATGCAGGTAAGACACGAAAAATCCACCGGCAACTACCGAAAGTATAAGAGAAGAAAATACCAGTATTGGGTCCATCAGGAACGTTTCGCTATTAAGATCAACCTGTCAGACGTTTGTGAGTCGTACGTATTCAGATTGAAGTCGCCAAAAGTACGAATAATCTCAAATCCATTTGACTGAAGTAAGTCTTTGAAATCACTCAGCATAAGTGCCTGGACTCGTTCTGTAAAGTAGAAGGATTCACCGTTATCTGAAAAACGTATGTGTTTGAATACATGGCTTCCATTGTATGCTCTTTCAATATGGAAAGTGATTTCTCCAATGGATTTTGTTTCAGATTTTACCAGTTGATGAATGACACGCTCCGAATTCATAAAGTCAATCACAAGCACACCCTGATCGGTAAGCATTTCACTCATTGCGGCAATTACGCGTGAATTGTCCTTCAAATCATCGAAATAACCAAAGCTTGTAAATAGATTGAATATCGCATCAAAGGTTCGAATAGCAAATGGAACGCGCATGTCAGCTACCTTGAAGCGCAAATGATCTTGCTCGAATTCCTTTGCTGAAGCAATACTGTTCGGAGATAGATCAACCCCAGTTACATCATAACCATGAGAAGCAAGTGTCAGTGAGTGCCGACCTTTGCCGCATGCCAGATCCAATAATTTTGCTCCTTGTGGCAAATTAAGCTCCTTTAACAGGTTTCCAATAAACAATGAGGCTTCCTCATCATTGCGATGCTGATAGAGCAAATGATAATACGGTGAATCAAACCAGGTTTCAAACCACGCTTTCTGTTCCATGGTATAAAGGTACTTTTTCTTTAACGGTATGAATGAATTCATAGGGTCTGATTATTTATTTGAAGTGCAAATCGTTATATTTGCTTTGACAAACCCAATGGCACTGACGAATATCTATAGCCTTTATCGTACCATGGAAGAAGAGAATGTATTACTCTCTTTCAAGGGAATTGTTACTTCAGATTTGTTGACAACGGTGCTCAGCATTATGGAGAATAAAATGCACACCATGCAGGAATCACCAAAAAAACAGAAA
Source organism: uncultured Flavobacteriia bacterium (assembly GCA_903928365.1). Taxonomy (GTDB): domain Bacteria; phylum Bacteroidota; class Bacteroidia; order Flavobacteriales_D; family Crocinitomicaceae; genus M0103. The sequence goes on along the minus strand of CAIYQV010000392.1, from coordinate 6,609 downwards.
AAAGTTTTTAATGTGCTAGTTGAGTGTCTTCAGAACTTGTACCATCATGTGGATCATGATTTGGCTGCGTCGAATGAATCGAGGGAACTTTTGGAAAGACGTTCAGCAATTATTCTGATTGTGAAGGAAAATGAGCATTTTCTAATTCGTACAGGTAATTATATTGATAATGGTAAGGTTCGCGATCTTAATGAACGACTGAATAAGATCAATTCGTTGGAGAAAGATGAATTGAAAAATTACTATCAGACCAGTCTGAATAGTTCTACAGTTTCCTCAAAAGGCACTGCCGGATTGGGAATGATCGATATTGCAAGAAAATCCGGGAATAAGCTGGATTTTGAATTTTTGAAAGTCAATGAAGAAGCAAGTTTCTTCTGTTTAAACGTGAAAATAGATTAATTAAGTACAGACAATGGAAAATTTACAAATGATATCCTCAGCGAAGACACCCGAAGTGCTTTTTGATGCGGAAAATGGAAAACTACTTCTTAAGGGAAGATCGATCCCGGAAAATTCCATTGAGTTCTACAAACCGCTCTATGATTGGGTAGATTCTTACGCAGGTCAGCCAAAATCAGAGACAACGATTGAAGTGATGTTGGAGTATTTTAATACCTCATCGTCAAAATGTCTGTTGGATTTATTTAAAAAACTCGAGCGTATGAACGGTGATGCTTCCTCTGTAGCCGTGCATTGGTACTATGAGGAGGATGATGAGGACATGGCTGAGGCGGGTGAAGACTATCAGGCAATAATTAAGTTGCCTTTCAAAATGATCGAGATCAACGAGATCTGATCTGATGAAAAAAATTGGGGTCACCGGAGGGATTGCTGCGGGGAAATCACTTGTGTCCAGGATTTTGGAAGAAATGGGATATCCTGTTTTCTATTCGGATAGAATGGCGAAAGAACTCATTCGAACATCACCTAACCTCAAACAACAAATTACGACCCTCTTTGGTGCTGAAGCGTATCTTGCAGATAAGTTGAATGCGAATTTCATTGCTTCCTCTGTATTTGGAGAGCCTGAATTACTCGAAAAACTGAATGCGATTGTTCATCCTGCTGTTAGAAAAGCATTTTCTGAATGGTGTGAAAGACAGAATTCACCGCTTGTTTTTAATGAGGCAGCCATATTGTTTGAAACAGGTACATACAATCAGTATGATGCCATTCTGCTGGTTACGGCGCCTCTTGAAACTCGAATGAAAAGAGCTATGCTGAGGGATGGATCTTCTAAAGAAGAGGTGCTTCAGCGAATGGATAGACAATGGTCTGATGAAGAGAAGATCCCGTTGGCTTCTTTTGTGCTGTTGAACGATGATCAGACACCGGTGCTGCGACAAATAGAAACGTTTCTCATTACACTGAACTGATCATTCTACTTCCTCGAAATCGTCGAAGCCGTCTTCTTTTTTACCTTTTGAAAAATGCATGTTACTGGACGCCTGAATAAAAGGTCTGCCTGAAAGCAAGTACATTACACCATTGATCATTTTGGTAATCATTCCAAGTAAAAAGAAAAAGCCGATCACTTTAAAAATAAACCCTATGACTGCTGTTTCTGCGATATCTGTTATGGAAGCTCGGAACCATTCGGAAATGGGATTGTAAGCCAAATCGGGATAAAAAGTAAAACCTACAAATAAAAGAACAGATACGCCAATTAAGGCCGATTCGGCTTTTGGATTGAAAAGATTACTTTGCGGGACCCCCGTCATATTTGAGAAAAATTGTAGCCGGTTCTGTTCTTTTTGGAATTTCCCGATGAAATACGTCAAAAGTACAAGAGCCGCCATTGCGAGATCGTAATTCGAAATTTCACCATTTTCAAGATCGGCGCAAAACAAAAAGGTCACATCGGTCAGGAATAAATATTTCACAGATTTAATAAGGTATTCCTCTATAATTGTTTTTGGTCTGCCAGATCTCAAAAGGGTGAGACCGAGTTCGATTAAGGCCCAGATAAAACCGTAAATGGCAAATAACACACCGAGTCGAAAGATAAAATTCAAAAGATCCATAATGCAAATGTGCTTTATTTTTTTGAAAAGCCGTTTTAAGCTAAGAAACTTCCAGACTGATAGTGCACTTATTTGTGCTAAATTTGGGCTTCATCAAAAATAGATATGAAAAGATCATTGATTATTCTGTATGTACTTTTTCTGCACCTGTTTTTTGTCGCTGCAGAAGAGGGAATGCTCATTCCTTCAGTTATTTCTGCGTTTGAGTCAGATATGAAGGCAAAAGGAATGAAGTTGAACGCGAAGGATATTTACGATGTAAATCACAGTAGTTTAAAAGACGCGATCATGCATTTTGGAGGTGGTTGTACGGCTGAAGTGGTATCATCAAAAGGATTGTTGCTTACCAATCACCATTGTGGTTATTCTCAGATCCAGTCGCATTCTTCTCTGGAAAAAGATTATCTGAAATTTGGCTTTTGGGCAAAGGACTTGAAAGAAGAACTGCCTAATGCCGGTTTAACAGCGGCTCGAATGGTGAGAATCGAAGACGTGACAGCTTCTGTATTGTTTGGTGTAAGTGCTTCGGATGATCCCCTTAAAAGAGATGCAGCCGTGAAGAAGAATATAGATCAGTTGATCAAAGATGCGACTAACGGAACACACTATGAAGCGGAAGTCAAACCCTTCAATTATGGGAACGATTATTACCTGATAGTGAAGGAAGTTTTTAAAGATGTGCGTCTTGTGGGAACCCCGCCGAATTCTATTGGTAAATTCGGAGGTGATACAGATAATTGGGTTTGGCCACGACATACCGGTGATTTTTCGGTGTTCAGAATTTATGCAGGAGCAGATAATAAACCAGCAGCCTATTCAGAGAAGAATGTACCGTATTCACCGGTTCATTTTTTGCCGATTTCTTTTAAGGACAGAAAGGTGGGTGATTTTACTATGGTTTATGGTTTTCCTGGTGAGACGGAACAGCATGTCGTTTCGGGATACCTTAAGTTTATAATGGAAAAGGAGCGTCCTGCAAGAATTCGGATGCGTGAAAAATCATTGAGTGTGATCGATGCGGCCATGCGTGCATCGGATGAAGTTCGCATTAAATATGCTGCCAAACAAGCGAGTATTGCGAATGCGTATAAGAAATGGATCGGACAAGTAGATGGTCTCAAACGGGTGGATGCGATTTCAATTAAGCTGGAAAGAGAAGCGAAGTATCTTACAATGGCCGCAACCAAAACGGAATGGAATACCAAATACGGTTCAGTAATCGACCAAATGAATAAGCACGTTGAGGCAGGAAGTAAATGGGAGTTTGAGTATGCGATGGGTGTCGAATATCTTTTTGTAGGTCCTGAGTATTTTAAATTGGCCAGAGCGTTAGATGATCTTTCTAAAAATGCGGAAGCATTGGAGAAAAAGGGGGAATTGAAAGCTGCGATTGATAAATTGATCAAAGGAGCGGAGGGATTCTTTAAGAATTATGACAGTGGTGTAGATCAACGCATTTTTAAGCTTTTAACGGAAGAATACCTCAGACAGATTGATCCGACATCTCTTAGAACGCTTAATTTGGAGGAATTAAGTAAAATTGTTTACGAACGATCAATTCTGACTAATAAAGAACGTTACATCGCTTTCCTTTCAAAATTTAAAGTGTCCTCAGTGAAGAAGCTGCAGAAGGATCCTGGATATAAATATTTTGTTGATAAATTCAATCGTTTCAGAAATGAAGTAGGACCGAATTACGCGCAATTTGATGATCAATTGACCGCGATGCTAAAAAATTATGTGGCAGGTAAATATGAGATGTTCCCAAATGACAAGCATTGGGCGGATGCAAACAGTACGTTGCGAATTACTTATGGCCAGTTGGAAGGTTCTGCACCAGCAGATGGGATGTTGTATACAGAGCATACGACACTTGATGGGGTCATAGCGAAATACAATACGGGTAATGCCGATTTTGAACTCTTGCCGAAAATGTTGGAAATGCATGAAAAGAAGGATTACGGTCCATATGCTCAAAATGGTGAACTTTGGGTTTGTTTTACGGGTTCTAATCACACTACAGGAGGAAATTCAGGATCTCCTGTGATCGATGCAAACGGAAATCTTATGGGATTAAATTTTGACCGAACCTGGGAAAGTACGATGTCTGATTATATGTTTGATTCGGATCGCTGCAGAAATGTGGTTGTAGACATTCGCTACGTGTTGTGGGTGATGGACAGGTATTCAGGCGCAAAACACTTGGTAGACGAAATGGTCCTGGTAAAGGATAAATAAAAAAAGCGCCAATGGCGCTTTTTTTATATTCAAACATCTTATTTAAACGTGAAGTGCTCTGGATTCGGTAGCATCCAATGCAGCTTCTTTTAGTGCTTCTGAATACGTAGGGTGCGGATGACATATTCTTGCTATATCTTCTGCAGACGCACGGTATTCCATTGCGATAACTGCTTCCATAATCAAGTCTGCTGCTCGTGGAGCGATCATGTGAACACCCAGTACTTCATCCGTATTAGCATCAGCAAGAACCTTTATCAAACCGGCCGTATCCATACTTGCTCGTGCACGACCTAATGCTTTTATTGGAAAGCTTCCTGCCTTATATGCTACGCCAGCTGCCTTAAGTTCTTCTTCAGTTTTACCAACAGCGGCCACCTCAGGCCAAGTATACACTACACCCGGAATTAGGTTGTAATTGATATGAGGTTTTTGTCCTGCTAATTGTTCAGCGATATAAACACCTTCTTCTTCTGCTTTATGAGCGAGCATGGCTCCTCGGACAACATCTCCGATGGCATAGATATTAGGAACTGCTGTTTGAAGATGGTCATTTACTTCCACTTGTCCACGCTGATTCACTGACAACCCTGCAGCTTCGAGATTTAACCCTTCTGTATAGGCTTTGCGACCTACTGCAACAAGACAATAATCGGCTTCAAGTTGTACTTCTTCTCCTTTTTTGTTGAGCGCTTTTAGAAGAACAGATTTCCCCTTATTCTCAACGCTTTGAACACGGTGTTCCAAATGGAATTTAAATCCTTCCTTTTTAAGAACGCGCGTAAGTTCCTTTCCAAGTGTTCCATCCATCGTTGGAATGATCGTGTTGGCAAATTCTACCACTTCGATTTGTGTTCCTAGTCTTCCATAAACGGAACCTAGTTCCAACCCGATGACACCACCACCGATAACAAGCATTTTCTTAGGGATTTCTTGCAAGTTCAAAGCTTCAGTAGAAGTGATGATTCGCTTTTTGTCTGGCTCCATTCCTGGGAAATAATTAGGTTTAGATCCTGTAGCAATAATGATATTCTTTCCGGTAATTATTGTTTCCTCACCGGCATCATTTTTCACTTTCACACTGTTTTTGTCTACAAATGATCCAACTCCTTGATGAACATCGATTTTGTTCTTGTCCATTAAAAACTTGACACCTGCACAAGTTTGCGATACCACTTCATTTTTTCGGTTGATCATTTGTGTGATGTTCGCTTTGACGGTTTTTACCTCTATACCATGTTCTCCAAAGGTATGAACAGCGTTATGGTAATGCTCTGAAGAATCTAAAAGGGCTTTTGAAGGAATGCATCCAACATTGAGACATGTTCCACCCAGGGTAGGATATTTTTCAATGATTGCTGTTTTCATTCCCAATTGGGCGCAACGAATAGCAGATACATATCCACCAGGTCCAGATCCTATTATAATTACGTCGTATGAACTCATATTCAATTTTTAACAGTGTGTGCAAATGTAGGACTTATCACAGATTTAAAAAGCATATAAAATAAAAAAGGGACAGTTGCCTGTCCCTTCATTCTATTTTAGTTCGTATTACATTTTGATGAACTTCACTGTGTCGTTTTGTTTTCCAGCAATGAATTTCACTATGTAAGTTCCTCTTTGAAGATCAGATCCATCAATTGTAAGCGTTTGTGCTCCCGATTCCATGTTCTTGCGAGTAATTGTTTTTACTAGGCTTCCGGAAATTGAGTAAACATAAACATTCACGTTAGAATTATCTTCAAGGTTGAATGTAAGCGTTGTATTATCATTTGTTGGATTCGGGAATGTTTTCAACTTGGTTTTGAAAATTTTGTTTCCATTACCATCAAGATCCCCGATACCAAGATAAGCAGCAGAACTCCAAATTCCGCGTCCAAACGTACCAATGTAGATCTCACCTGGTCTTCCGTTACCTTCTTCCCAAGTTCTCCATGATTGGCGTACTTCATATACAGGAGTTCCTTCAAATCCGGCAGAAGCATTTTCCCAAGTTCCACCTCCATTTTCGGTTACATAAACACCCTCTGATGTTCCAAGAACTAGGATGTCTGCATCATCTCTGTCAATGATACCGTCGTAGGTTGCTACAGCAGCTGGAAGAGAAGGAAGTGATGTAAATGTAGGGGTTGCTCCAGCAGCATTTGCAGATCGTTTGTTTGTTCCACCGAAACCGGCGAATAGTACAACGTCGTTTTCATTGTTCGGGTTAACAGCGAGTCCTTCATAACTACCTGTTGAAATTTGCGATTTCGTAAGAGCTGAAGGTTGCGTGCTTAAACCAGAACCGTGATAACCAGTTTTCGTGCTGAAATCAGGATCTGAGGTGTACACACTTCCT